>CAJWCW010000047.1 GCA_913030615.1 uncultured Gammaproteobacteria bacterium
TGAGGTTTGGGGAGAGCGGCAATGTCCGACATAGTCACGATTGATATTGATTGCGGGATTGCGGATGTAAGGCTGAATCGGCCGGAGAAATACAATGCGCTCTCGGGCGATATGTTTACGGCGATCATTGAGGCAGGCGAGAGCTTAGCAGCGTCGATGGATGTGCGAGCCGTCGTGCTTTCGGGGAACGGTCCCGGGTTCTGCGCGGGCTTAGATTTCGACAGTTTTCAAGGCATGGCGGATGCAGCTGAATCGGGCAGCGACGTCGGAAGTGGTCTCCTGCAGCGCGACGAACGTCCTGAGAACCACGCGCAGAGGCCAGCGTATGTTTGGAAAACATTACCCATGCCGGTCATCGCCGCTGTACACGGGGTCGCCTACGGCGGCGGTTGTCAAATTGCGCTCGGCGCGGATATTCGTATTGCGTCCCCTGAGGCAAAGTTTTCGATCATGGAGATCAAATGGGGAATTATTCCAGACATGTCTATTACCCAAACCTTGCGTGACGTTGTCCGGCTCGATGTAGCCAAGGAGTTGACGTTTACCGGTCGAATCGTAAGCGCCGTCGAAGCCGAGCGGCTTGGACTTGTTTCGCACCTTGCCGAAGATCCGCTGGTAACTGCAAAAGCTCTGGCAGCAGAGATCGCGGGTAGGAATCCGCACGCGGTACGAGCGAGCAAGCACCTATACGAGCAATCGTGGCACGGCGATGCGGAGACCGGACTTTCGCTCGAGGCGACGCTGCAGAAGAACCTTTTAGGCTCAAAAAATCAAATCGAAGCGGTACACGCTAACTTCGAAAAGCGGGCTCCGGTATTTAGGGATCCTCAGTGAGTTGGCTAGATGAGGTTGACGAGCTCAAACGACGACGTCGTATCGCTCGTACCCAAGGCGGCAAAGAAGGCATTGCCAAGCAGCACGCGCGTGGTCGGCTGACGATCCGCGAACGGATCGATGCACTATTGGATCCCGGATCGTTTCAGGAGCACGGGAAAGCGACGGCGATTCCTGAATACGATGAGGATGATCAGCTCACGGGGTTCGTACCGGCCAATTACATCGTCGGTTTCGGCAAGGTCGATGGTCGGCGTGTCGTGGTGGGTGGAGAAGACTTTACTCTTAAAGGAGGATCGCCCAACTCAGCTGGTTTACGAAAGAGCGTTTATGCTGAGCACCTGGCGGTGCAATACAAGGTGCCGCTCGTCCGAATGCTTGAGGGTGGGGGCGGCAGCGTCAAAGGTGGTGGCGGACGTCGAGGCGGGACGGTGGGAGAGCCCGTGTTCTCGCCACCTCGATTTCGCATCATTGCAGACGCGATGGGCCAGGTACCAGTTGCGTCTATGGCAGGGGGCGCAGTTGCGGGTTTCCCTGCTGGACGGATGGCAGCCTCTCACTTTTCTGTTATGACTCGATACACGGCTCAGATACTCATTGGCGGTCCTAAGCTGGTGGAACGTGCGCTTGGAGTTTCGATGACGAAAGACGAGCTTGGCGGGGCACAAGTGCATGCACGGAGCGGTCTTGTGGACAATATCGCTGAGGACGAGCACGACGCGTTAACCCAGTGTCGTCGTTTCCTGAGTTATCTGCCGAGTAGCGTGTACGAGCGAACACCGCGGTTGGAATGTGTTGATGATCCGCAGCGTATGGAAGAGGAACTTTTACACGCGGTGCCACGCGACTCGAATGCGGCCTTCGACATTCGGGAAATTGTCAACATGGTCATGGACCAGAATTCATTTTTCGAACTCGGGCGAGATTTTGGCGATAGCCAAGTTGCGGGATTTGCGCGTTTGAGTGGGCAGCCAGTCGGCGTTCTGGCAAATGACTGTCGTGTATACGCTGGCGCGATGACGGCGGAGGCGGCGCAGAAGTATCGGCGCTTCGTGGAACTTTGCGATACGTTTCATGTGCCCGTGGTGAACTTTGTCGATCAGCCTGGATTTATGATCGGCCCGGAGGCCGAACGTAAGGGTACGATACGTTTCGGTATGGCTGCTGTTGCCGCGGCGGCGCAAGCGACGATTCCCTGGGCCGTAATTCAAGTTCATAAAGGATTCGGAGTTGCGACGGCGGCCCATTACGCGCCAAACGCGTACATTCTCGCATGGCCCTCGGTGGAATCTGGTGCGCTTCCACTCGAAGGAGGCGTTGCAGTTGCTTATCACCGTGAAATTGACGGTGCGGATGATCCGGAAGCCAAACGCCACGAGATTGAAGAACGGCTCCGTAGCGCGAGGTCTCCCTTTCCACGTGCAGAATCTTTTGCGGTGCATGAACTAATTGATCCGCGGGAAACGCGTCCGACCTTATGTGAATGGGTGGAATGGATTCAGCCGATGTTGGAGGAACTTAAGGGGCCTGTTCAATTCCCGATACGCCCGTGACCTCTTTTTATAGGTAGAGTGCGTCTCAGGCGTCGCCTCGCGCACCGCTCTTCATCAGCCCGATGCGTTGACTAAACATGAAATATGTGCATTATTTTATGTAATTAGATGAGACTACCTCATGTCTAAAGTTGAGCTCCGCCATCTGCGAACGCTACTCGCTTTGCGAGAGGCCGGCAGTTTAGTCGAGGCGGCGGAACGCTTGTTTTTGACTCAGTCCGCGCTGTCCCACCAGCTCAAAGATCTCGAAAACCGCCTAGGTTGCTCCCTCTTCGTGCGTAAAACGCGACCGGTTCGGTTCACGTCCGTGGGCGCGCGGTTATTGAAACTGGCTGACGAGATCTTGCCGCAGTTCGACGGCGCGATGAACGATGTAACGCGGCTTATAGGTGGTGATTCCGGGCGGTTGTACATGGCCATTGAGTGCCACAGTTGTTTTGAGTGGTTGTTGCCGGCCATTAACGAGTATCGAGAGAGCTGGCCCGATGTTGAGCTCGACGTTTCCAGTGGGTTTCACTTCGAGCCTCTTCCGGCTTTGGTGCGAGGGGATCTTGACTTAGTGATTACAGCGGATCCCATTCGAGATTTGGCACTCACGTACATGCCGCTTTTTGGGTATGAAGCGGTCTTAGCCGTAGCGACCGATCATCCTCTGGCAAAAGAGCCTTGCGTAAATCCCACCGATTTAGCCGAGGAAACTCTGATTACGTACCCGGTGGATCGGAGCCGCCTCGACATCTTTAGTTCGTTTCTAGAACCGGCAGGCGTCGAGCCGAGTGCAATAAGAACCGCTGAGCTCACGACCATGATGATCCAGCTTGTCGCTAGTGGCCGCGGAGTGGTTTGCCTGCCGAATTGGGCTCTCCATGAACACGTCGAAAAGAATTACATCGTTGCTAAATCGCTAGGAGAAGAGGGTATTTGGCCGAATCTATATGCCGCCGTGCGGCCGGATGAGGCTCCTGTAGCGTTCATCGCGAGTTTTGTGGAGACTGCCAGGCAAACGTGTTTTGCGACGTTGGTGGGGATCGTTCCTGCCGACGAAGACGTCGCCGGCTCCGAGATGCAGTTGCGGTGACGTTTGTAACCTCAAGGGATCAATAAGGCTTCGTGCCAGTTATCACCCGACCGCTTATAACGGCGCCGATCATGAATACCGTTTGGCTGATCAAGATCGAGGCGCTCGATTTCGGATGGGACCAGGACGTACCCCCGTGCGGTCGGTGGCGCGGTCGTGGTCTCGGGGACGCGATCAATTGCAGTGATTAACGCTTCTCTTGACGGGACACTCGAGCTTTGAGGGCGAGTCGCGTATAGCCAATCCAATTTTCTAGGAACCAGAGGGCGCAGTTTCCAACTTTGGGCGACAACGTTGGGGTCGACTTCAGTGAATGCGGCAGTAAGGCGATATTGAACTTTCAGTGCGGCTAAATACAGCAGGATCGACAGGGATTCCGATTGCTTAAATTCTTCGCTTTTTGGACTCGAAGCGTTGAAGAAGAGGGCGAGTTGGTCGTCAAGGTCGCGCAATACCAGTACGCGCGATCGGGGTTCCCCGCGCGGGCTGATACTAGCAACGACGCAAAGATCGGCCCAAGGGTCTCCCACGCTTCTAGCGTGGTCTCGGTCTGCTTTGAGGAGACGGACGGGGTCCGTCACCTGGCTTGCCGCGTCATTAGCGATACGATCCTCGCCGATCCGAGGTGGGATCGACGGGCGAGTCTATTCGGATTCGTCCGGTTCACGCTCATCTTCCACCAATTTTCGGCGAATGTCCGCGATATCACGCTGTATTTCGGAAACGCGAAAAAGCACGTCGGGCAATTGGTCGACCAGACGATAGATACCGTAGGCGATGCCGAGAACGGCGATGCAGGTGATGAAAGACACCATAGGGAAGGATTCCTTGTCAGACACACAAACGATGCCACGTATACCGTCTTACAGGTCATCCGTCCAGCGCCGCTAGTATCCATTATGTCTATTCCATCAGCCGTCGCTTTGACGGGTCTGGTAACCCTGAATCTATCGGACGAACGAGCGATGGTCACGGTACGTCCGCGTTAGGATTAACGAATCGATTGACACGAAGTTCACACGAGCCAAGGTCTTCCCATGGCGTTTTCACTTCGAAACATACGGCACCCAATGGGGGGAGTCGGTATTCGGTTTGACCTGCAAGCAAGTTCGCGAGATGACTAACACCGGGGTTGTGGCCAACAACGATGGCGGCGCGAATGTCACTTGGGATCGACCATGTCGCGGCCAGTAACGTGTCGACCGACGCCATGTAAAGATGCTCTTGCTCTTTGATTACGGCGCGGCTTTCCCCTGCGAGCAGTTTCGCCGTTGCAGTTGCGCGTGGCGCCGAACTGGTGAGAACGAATTCGGGTGCCCCGGTTGTCGAGCGAATGCCTCGTCCGATAACGAGGGCCCGTTCTTGGCCTTGTTGTGTTAATGGTCGTTCGAAGTCGGGGATATCGAGAGAGTTAGCCGCGTGGCCATGCCGAATGATCCAAAGCCACTTGTGCTGCATGTGATGATGTGTTCGATGCGAACGTTGCGTGACGAAGCTGGTAGCCTATACGTTCTGGGGACGGTAGATAAACTGAAATCATGGGACTTCGAGGACACGCGGCAATCGTCGGTTTTGCCGAATTCAAGCACGAACGTAAATACAGCGGACCGCGGTTATTCACGGTAGAACAATGGTCCGAACTGACGGCCATGGCCCTCGACGATGCGGGTCTTCAGCTTGCCGACGTTAACGGTATTGCGTGTACGGATATTCGTGAGTCGGGGATGTTTACGCCGGCAACGATCGTTGAGTATTTGGGCCAACCGGTTAATTTTGCCGAGCGCATTGATCTTGGGGGCGCTTCGTCGGTGGGGATGGTTTGGCGCGCTGCGGCCGCCATCGAATTAGGCATAGCCGACGTGGTTGTTTGTGCCACACCCGCGCTCCCAATCCCTTCTAACCCGGAGCCAAGGGCGATCGATCCGCGACGTTTTTTCCAATCCAGCAGCAACGAATGGGGTTCTCCGCAGGCCGAATTCGAAATCCCTTACGGTAATCTCGCACAGAACTGTGGTTACGCAATGATCGCACAGCGCTATGGCGCTGAGTTCGGTTATAACGAAGAAGCCATGGCAAAACTCGTGGTCGATCAACGTCAGAATGGGGCGTTGAATCCACTTGCGGCGTTTTATGGCAAACCGACGACGGCGAAAGAAGTGTTGGCGAGCAAAATGATTGCTGATCCTCTACGGATGCTTGAAATCGTTATGCCCGTCGCCGGCGGAGGTGCTGTGGTGGTCGCCAGCCGCGAAGTGGCGGAGCGATGCCGTCACCGTCCAGTTCGGATCACGGGGTTTGGCGAACACCTGACCATCAAAACACCCACATATGCAAAAGACATGTGCGTTACCCCCGTAGGCCCGGCGTCAAGACAAGCGTTCACGATGGCGGGGTTGGAGCCCGGCGATATCGATGCGGCAGAGATATACGACTGCTACACCATTACCGTGTTAATGACATTGGAAGATGCAGGTTTTTGCGCCAAAGGAGAAGGCCAGCGCTTCATAATGGATTCGGGTATGACGCACGACGGAAATTTCCCTCTCAACACGCACGGTGGCCAGTTGGGCATGGGTCAAGCTGGTGCTGCTGGTGGGATGACACAGGTGGTTGAGGCCGCAAGGCAGATTATGGGACGCGCTGAGGTTCGACAAGTAAGCGCTTGCGATAATGTATATGTATCGGGGACGGGCGGCATCATGAGTGAGCAGGCAGCACTTATCCTGCAAGGAGGGTAGTGCATGGATTTGGTGAAACCGATTCCCCGGCCGTCCCCGACGACTCGACCATTTTGGGACGGGCTCAACGAGCGCAAGGTTCAAATTCAGCGGTGTGATGGGTGTGACTCGTGGGTATTTTACCCGCGCACGCGGTGCCCCTCTTGTTTGAGCGACCTGCTTATATGGCGAGAAGTATCGGGTCAGGGTGTCCTCTATACCTATACTCTGGCACGCCAGCCGACGGCCCCACACTTCGCCGATGAAACGCCGCAACAATTAGCCGTGGTTGAACTGGACGAGGGTGTCCGAATGACGTCGACACTTGTCAACGTCGAACCCTCGGACATTGTCATTGGTATGCGTTTACAACCCTATTTCGATCAGGTAACAGACGCCGTAACATTACTTCGCTATCAGCCCGGATGAGCGTGGCGGGAGTCCGCCGGTTTCGAACTCGAACCTAATCCCAAAGCTCAAAGAATTCTTCGAACGCTTTGAATTGTCCGCCCTCAACCGCCGACGGTACAACGATGGGCGTCTTTATGCCGGCGTCGAACCAGGCCGCTAATCCGTCCCTGACATCGGTCGCCGTTCCGAATAGGGTCGTGTCAGCGAGCCACCGATCCGAGAGACAAGAAGCAACTCGCTCGAAGTCACGGTCGTTGACCGCCGCTTCCACGGCGTCCATTTCTTCCTCGTATCCGGCCTCTTTCCAGTAGTTGCGGTAATTTGGGAGCATCGCATAGCTGGTCAGGGTGCGGCGGTTTACCGCTTTCGCGGCTTCAACATCGTCGTGAACACACGTGGGAATCATGTTGCCGATGAAGAAATGGTTTTCGGAACGACTTTGGTCGCTCAAGACCGCCAGTGAACTTTTCATATGTGAGCGCGCGCCGTTCGCGAAAACCATACCGTTGGCGATGGTCTCCGATAGCTGAATCATCTTTTTCCGCAGCGTCGCAAAAATAATAGGTGGGAGTTCGCCAGCACGCGGAACCGCACGCAGTTCTTCAACGAAGCTGCGCATATCGGCCAGTGGTTTCCCTTGCTTGATGCCCAAACGGTTCATCGCCGGTTCATGGCTGACGCCAATGCCAAAGTCGAATCGCCCGCCTGAGACTTCGTGAATGAAGCTTGCCATCTGTGCAAATTCTTGGACGTTACGGGTGTAGATCGGCTGTATGCTTGTCCCGAAGCGCACCTCTGACGTGGTGAATGCGAGTGCTTCACATAATGCGAGGCCGTCTGACAGACTCGGGCAATATATTCCTGGAAAGCCCCGCCGCTCGATCTCACGGGCGAGATCCAACGTTCGTTGACGGCGTCCTGGAACGGCGGCGAGACTTAGTGCCGGCAGCGGCTGGTCCATCACTGATCCTTATCGACTGTGCGCGATCTAGCGAGCAAAACTAACAGCGGTCTTCTAGCTTGGGAAGTGCCGAGCTACTTTTCTTTAGGTCCCGCCGATGGTATTCGACGAGCGCTGACGAAAAAGCGTGACGAGCAAGACGCCGGCGATAAAGCCACCGATGTGTGCCCAGAACGCGACGCCTCCCCCTGGCCGACCGAGCGATGGCAAGCCCGAGATAAGCTGAACGACAAACCACCAACCAAGAATGAAAAGAGCGGGAATGGACACGGTCGTGATGAAGAAACCGAGAAAGATCAGCGTTCGAACTCGGGCTCGAGGATATAGAAGAGCGTACGCACCCATGACGCCACCGATGGCGCCTGAAGCGCCCACCATGGGGATCACGCTGGTTGTGTCAGTCGCGATCTGAGTCGCTGTGGCGACCAAGCCGGCGAGTAAATAGAAAAGCGTAAAACGAAATGCACCCATTGAGTCTTCGACGTTGTCGCCGAAGACCCACAAGAACCACATATTCCCGATTAGGTGTAACCAACCCCCGTGCATGAACATTGAAGAGATCAGGGTGACGACGTTGGTCTCGCCATCGAACTGACAGATTAGATTTTGGGCGATACGCAATTTGCTCCCTGGTTCGATGGTCCCCAGAAGATCGCCGGGAACGAGACCGTAACGGCACAGAGACTCCGAAAAACCAGGGTCGAAACCAAAGCGTTGAAATAACGCCCAGGCGGCCACATTAAGACCGATGATTATGTAGGTGGCGATCGGGCGTCGACGGGTCGGATTGTCGTCTGTGAGGGGGAAAAGCAATGAAACTCTCTGTTAGCTTGCTTGGAGAATGCGACTAACGGTCTTTAAGAACCGATCGTTCTCTTCCGGTGTACCGATGGTTATCCGTAAGCAACGGTCGAGCGGCATCGAATCAAAATAGCGCACCAGTATTTGTGCGTCGTGAAGCGACTCATAAAGCGTCGACGCATTCATAGGTCCGGGAACTTCTGCTAATAGAAAATTCGTTTGCGATTCTGGGACGGTAAAACCGATCTCGCACAATTTGTTGCGCATTCGACTACGCTCTGCCCTGACTTTGTCGCAATTTATCAGTGCGTGGTTGGAATCGTTAAGGGCAACCAACGCCAGAGACTGCGTGATCGTATCGATGTTGTAGCTATCGCGGGTCTTGGTGGCCATTGGTTCAATCAAGGCAGCGTTTCCGATAAGGAAACCGAGTCGAAGACCTGCCAGCGAATATCCTTTGCTAAGGGTGCGAAGTATCAAAACGTTGTCGAATTCGTGGACCAAAGGAATGGAACTATGGCCTAGCACGGGATCAACGAAATCGACGTAGGCCTCATCGATTAGGAGAACGCCCTCTAACCCGTACGCTATTTCACGGAGCACGTCGACCGAGCAGAGAACACCGCTGGGCGCGTGGGGGTTCACAAGGCACGTGAGCTGCGCGCCCGACGCGTTTATCCGCTCACTAAATCCTTTGGGTAATGCCCAGTCTTTTTCTAGTCGCAGCGACTCGATACGACAGTCTTGGATATTGGCCAGGACTGGATACAGCGAGTAGCTTGGATCAACCATTCCTATCGCCCCTTTGGGGTTGACCAGCGTGGTGACGGCAAGGCGAAGGCCCTCGTCACCGCCATTGGTAACGAGGACGTTGTCGGCGGATACATCAAATCGAGATGCGACGAACTTGCGAAGGCTACTTGCTGAAGGATCGGGATAGCGTCGCAGAACATCGCTATCAAAGTTCTTCAAAGCCGATTGAATCAGCGGACTTGGTGGGTAGGGGTTTTCGTTGGTATTGAGCTTTATAACGCCTATGTCTGAGGGTTGTTCACCATAGGTGTAACCTTCCATCGCCCTAATATTGTTGCGCTCGTAGCTCATTCCTCGTCGGTTTCGTTTGTACGTTCCGCGACCTGGCCCGATTCTGCCGGGCCCAACAAATAAGCAATCCACTGGGTTGCGGGGTTGGCCTCCAACGCAATCTTGGCGGTGATGGTAAGTGGGACCGAGAGAAGCATGCCAACGGGACCGAGTACCCAACCCCAAAACACTAACGAAACGAAGACCACCAACGTTGAAAGACCGAGACCCCGTCCCATGAATTTGGGTTCCACCACGTTGCCCATTATGACGTTGACAAGAGCGTACAACGCCAACGTGCCGATCGCGGTGATTGGACCGAGTTGGACCAGGGCGAGCAATACGGCGGGTATCGCCGCAATGATGCTGCCAATCGTTGGTACGTAATTCAGCATGAACGCTAGGACCCCCCACAACAATGGGAAGTCGATTCCGATTAACGCTAAGAGGCATGTGACTGTGACCCCGGTCGCGATACTGACGGTTGTCTTGATGGCGATATATCGATTGACGTTGGCGATAAACCGATCGAAATGCGCAAGATCACGCTCAGGATTGGCGAGTACAGATCGGAGTTTTGACGGAAAACTAGAGGCTTCGGCGACGATAAAGATGACGGTTAGTAAAATGAGAAAACCGTTCGAGAGCGCGCTCCCAAACCCACGCACTGTATTAGCGGCGAGTGAAAGTGCACTGCCCGGATCAAATTGAGAGCTAAATAATTCAGCAGACGAGGGAATGCCAAGACGATTTAGCATGGGCCCTAAGAGGCCAATCAGGTCTCGGAGTCGGGCTTCGTAGAAGCTTTGTTGTATCGAAAACTGCTGTATGGAGTCTGCCACTAGCAAACCTAGCCCGAGCAAGACGACTATTAATGCTGCAGAAACCAGAGCGATCGCGACGGCAATTGGCACCCGCGATCGTTTCAGCCAGAAAATAGGTGTCGCGGCGAGGGTCGCAATGAACACCGCCAACAAAAACGGCACCACGATGTCTTCCGCCGCCTTGATGCCGGCGATGATGATCACGATGGCTGCGACCGTCAGCAGGGCATTACTGGGACGATGGGACTTATCGCTCAATGCCACGTTCGGCGATTCGCTAGGCTGGGTAACTCGCGGCGGACCCGCTCGACTTCCGCGGGATCAATGGACGCAATGGCAAAGCCGTCGCCGTCATCGCATTCAGCGACGATTCGTCCCCAAGGGTCAACAACGAGAGCGTGCCCGAACGATTGACGATTGCGATGTCCATGCGCGCCATGCTGTGCGGGCGCGATCACGTACGCTTGGCATTCGATAGCGCGCGCTCGCAGCAACACATGCCAATGGTCTTGCCCCGTGGTTTTGGTAAAAGCGCTTGGGATTGTTAAGGCAATCGAGCCCGCGTCTACCAAATCCTGGTAGAGCGCGGGGAATCGAACGTCATAACAAACGCTGAGCCCTAACGTACCAAACGGCATTCGCGTCGTGACCGCTTCAACACCTGGGACAGTCGCTTTCGATTCAAGTAGACGCGTTCCGTCGGCTAGGTCAACGTCAAAGAGGTGTATTTTTCGATATCGTGCGGCCAGAACGCCGTTTGGGTCGATATGTATGCAGGTATTGTAGGAGCGGTTTTCGCCTGCGCGTTCAGGGAAACCACCGGCCACAACGTCGACTCGATGAGCTTGCGCGATTTCTCGACACGTTTTCAATATCGGTCCACCAGCTGGCAGATTTTCCAACCACGGTTGGCGGTCGCGGTCGGAACCGATGTAGGCGAAAGCCTCTGGAAGGAACACCACGCGAGCACCGGCTTTTGCAGCTGCATCTGAGAGTTCGCGCGTGGTTTGAAGATTCGCCGTGACGTCGGCGGTTGCGCACATCTGCACGATCGCGATAGGAGTGGTTTGGCTCATGTCACGAGTTTGCCTAAAACGAACATGGTCGGAAACCTTCTCCCGTCTATTTTAAAGATCAGGGTGCGTGCAAACGATCTCTTTTCCGATGAACGTCTCGATCGCTGGAAGATTAAAAGCATCATCTTCGGAAACGAAGCTAATCGATATGCCTGAAGCCCCCGCCCGACCGGTTCGACCAATGCGGTGGACGTAGTCTTCAGCGTCGTCGGGTAGGTCGTAATTTATTACGTGGCTAATGCCTTCAACGTGTATGCCTCGACCCGCGACATCGGTCGCTACAACGAGATTGGTTTTACCTTCTTTAAATCGGTTGAGCGTTGCCAGTCTTTTGCGTTGAGGGATATCGCCTGCAAGCCCCTCGCACTCGATGCCCTGTCGATTTAGGTGCGATACCAGATGCCGAGCCTGATCCCTGCGATTGACGAATACGAGTGTGTGCGAAGGTTTCTTATGTTGAATAAATTGCACGAGCGTTCCCGCTTTATCGGCTTTCGAGGTGTGCCAGAAACGTTGATCGACGGTGTCGACGGCGACTTGCTCAGGTTGAATGACGACATGCATGGGATCGATAGTCCATTGATCGGCTAGATTCATCACGTCGTCATTGAATGTGGCGCTAAAGAAGAGCGTTTGGCGATCACGTTTCTTCGGTGTTTGATAGACGATGCGACGGACGTCTGGGATAAATCCCATATCGAGCATACGGTCTGCTTCGTCGATGACGAGAACCTCGACTTCGCGCAGGCTAACGATGCGTCGGTTACAAAAGTCGATCAGCCGTCCGGGTGTTGCGACGAGAATATCAACGGGACGTTTTTCGAGTTGTTGTTGTTGCCGATCGAAATCCATACCGCCAACCACGGCGACCACGTGGGCATGCATGTGACGCGATAAATCGTGGGCATCAGCCTCGATCTGAAGGGCAAGTTCTCTCGTTGGCGCGAGCACCAGCGCCCTCGGCGTGGCCACGGGGCCCGATTTCTCCGTTGGGAACTCGACCTGTTGTGTAAGAATCGTGATTAGGAATGCGGCGGTTTTACCGGTGCCCGTCTGTGCCTGTCCGGTAACGTCGTAATCAGAGAGACTGTATGGAAGTACCGCTCCTTGTATTGGGGTGCAATGTGTAAAGCCAAGATCATCAATAGCCGCCGTAATCGTGGGCGGTAGCGCGAATTCAGCGAACGTCAGTACTTCTTCGTTATCGTGCATTTGGATCAAGGACTCCTACGTATTGACAGTTCAAGACAAACTGCAAGAATTTCTATTGCTTTCTCGATTTCGTCATTGGAGGCGAACGTGGGTGCGATTCGGATCACAGAATCTTCGGGATCGTGTCCATACGGAAACGTTGCCCCAGCCGGCGTTAGCACGAGGCCAGCAGTGGCAGCCATGGCAACGACTTGGGTGGCGAAACCAGGGGCGGTTGAAAGCGTCACAAAGTAACCCCCTTCGGGTCGCGTCCAAGTCGCAAGGTCACGATTTCCCAGGTGTGTTTGTAGGCTGCGTTCAACCGTTTCGAACTTTGGCTTGAGAATTCGGGCGTGAGCAGCCATGTGATCGTCGACGCGCCCGTTCAAGAATTTGGCATGGCGCAGCTGATTCACTTTGTCTGGCCCGATTGTCATCACTGCGAGCCTCGCTTCAATCGCGTTTAACGTTGTCTCTGATCCGCCGATAAATGCGATACCACCGCCGGCAAATGTGATTTTGGACGTCGATGCAAACATGATGATGCTGTCGTCTGTTCCATGTTTACGGGCACTCGTGAGTATTGGCGCTAGTTCTGCTTTCGGGAAATTGAAGTCATGGACGGCATAAGCGTTGTCCCAGAGGATTAGCAATGGTCCACGGGCTTCGTTCGGAAGTGCCGCAATTCGATCGACCGTGGCTGGGTCGTAAATACATCCCGTGGGATTAGAATATTTCGGTATACACCAAAGAAATCGGCATTGGCTATCCGAACGGATGGTCTCTTCTAAGGCGTCCATGTCTGGACCGGTCGCAGTTATTGGCACCGGGATCATTTCGATATCAAACGATTCCGTCAGCGCGAAGTGACGGTCGTATCCAGGTACAGGGACGACAGCGTGGGCCGAACCCAACGCACTGAAGCGCTCGTCGCAAAGTCCGTAGCGCATGGCGGTATCAATCACCAGTTGCATGGCTTGTAAGCTCGAATTGCCGCACACAATTATGTTTTCGGAATCGGTCCCAAGCAGCTGAGCGCCGAGTCGACGAGCTTCCGGAATACCACGCAAGCCGCCGTAATTTCTCGCATCAGAGCCGTCCTCGAGCCGGTAATCACCGCCGAGGATGCCATCGAGAGCATCGGAAAGAGCCAGTTGTTCGGGAGCCGGCTTTCCCCTGGTGAGGTCTAATGTCAGCGGGCTTCGCTGGAGTTCGTCCCATCTTGATTCGAGAGCACCCACGGTTTGCGTCTTACCTGAATTATTGTTCAATCGGAAATGCCAGAACTTTCTTCGCGACCCAACATGAGATTGAGGTTCTGGACGGCGGCACCCGCGGCTCCCTTGCCGAGGTTATCCAGTCGAGCGACAACGAGGATTTGTTGGTCCCGTCCGAACACCATCAAGTCAATACGGTTACTGCCATTGCAGGCGGTGGGCGATAGATAGTCTTCTTCAAGTTCGTTATCAAAGGGCGCTTCGATGACCCTCACAAACGGTTCACCGGCGTAGCGGTTTTGGTAAATTTCAACGAGATCTTTTGGCTGAACCGAACGATTGAGCTCCTGCAAAAATAAGGGCGTTTGGACCAACATACCCTGAAAAAAATTTCCAACACTCGGCATAAAGAAAGGTGCAAAGTCGAGCCCGGCGTAGCGTTGCATTTCGGGGACGTGTTTGTGACTTAAATTAAATGCGTAGGGACGCGTGGGTTGTTCGTCTTCAACGCCGCGCGAGTACTGTTCGATCATCTGCCTTCCGCCACCAGAATATCCGGACAGCGCGTGGGTTCGAATTAAGGCATTTTTCGAAACAATATTTTCGTCCACAAGCGGCCGGATGCTCAGAACGAACCCGGTCGCGTAACAACCTGGATTTGAAACCAGGCGAGATTCTCGAATGGCATTCCGTTGGTCGGACTTAAGTTCAGGAAGCCCATATACCCATTTATCGTGGACGCGATGGGCGGTGCTTGCGTCGATAAAACGCGTTGTCTCGGAGAGCTTTATCGCTTCGCGGGCCGCATCGTCAGGGAGACAGAGCATGACCAAGTCAGCCGATTCAAAACACTCGCGTCTTGTTTCGGGTCTTTTGCGTTGCTCGTTATCGATGCTTAAGAGCTCGATGTCGTCCCTGGCCGTGAGGCGCTCGGTAATCTCAAGCCCCGTGGTGCCTGCTTGGCCATCAATGAAGATCCTAGCGCTCGCTGACACGATATCTGCTCGAGAACTTTGCGAGCGCGCATTCTAGCAGGACGGCGTGTTTCAGAGCCCATGAGTGAATGCAGTCCTGTTTGAAGCGACCAATTCAAGGGTCCCCACCGGGTTGCGATCCGGGATCGGCGCATGATCCGCTTGATGCTTGGAATTCCATTCGGATACTCGTTGTTATACGAAAACGAGCAACTCAGGGAGGTTCTGTTGTCAGTGATATTGGGTGGCTGGCACGCCCAATATCCTCGGCTTTCGATCCTCCTGGCGTAATTTATTAATCAAATCGGTTCGGTCGGGGGGTAGGTTTGGCCGGTGATACCCGAGGCTATGTAAGAGCGGAACGTCTGGTAAGAAATCGCGCATTAGATGAATGAAACGAAGCGTTTTGAAGCCGTCAAACCACTCATGACGCTGACGAACACTTGGGTCGCGAGAGACGAAATCGAAATAGCCCAGGTGTTCCATGTTCGTTGCGGAGGGCCCTTTGAGCGAGTCCTCGTTTTTTGTGGAGATTGCATTAATCACGTCTCGGAGGTACTCGAACGACTGCGGGTGATAACTCAGGTAGCGATCGTCTGGCTCCGTAATCGATGCAATGGACGGACCCGTCCCAAACGGTACTCGGTGCGACTTGCGCGCATTAATTACGATTTCGGGTGATCCGAGCAGATGGATCTTGGACACTTTGCTTAATTTATTTAGGAAATAGAAATCTTCTGCTGCGTCTCGCCGTGGAAATCCGCGGACTTGGGCGTAGGCCGTCGCAGAAACGCTGATCGTGCTGCCGAGCGTGTGAAAAGCGTAGGGCGAACCTGCCATGCGAAGGCCGGCGACGTAATGGCGCATGTGAAGCTCGTAGAGCTCGGCTCGACGTAGTACCTCTGGTTCGGTCGACACATGACGGTAGGAATAGAGCGATACGCCTTCAGTTTGCGGTATCGAAGGGATGTATCCATTTGGCAGCCGTACATCGGCATCCACTGAATAGATGTAGGGTTCGTCGATCGTGCCGTCGCGGATATAACCGAGCGCTGCATCGGCACCTATTTTCCTCGCGAGGCCGACACCTTGGCTTTTCGGGATCGGCTGATTGACACGATCCACGGTAAGCAGATTCGGAGCGCTAAGGTGTTGAAGTAGGCTTTGCGAGCGCTGGAACATCGGGCTTCGCGGGTTAATGTTATCCGGCACGTTGACAACGACGATCATGAGAACGTCCGGTCCGAGCGTGCCGAGCATTTCCCGCGCGAACTCAAGTGGCTCATCGTACGTGGGGATGACCACAACGTGTCGAAATCGTTTATTCAACCGTTGCCGATCCCTAGCTTCGGGCTCGGCATAGCGTTCGAGGTATTGATCGATAGGGTGCGTCAATCGGCTAGTGGAGCGCGGCTCGCAGCGGCACATTAGATAGTATTCGAGCCTCGGCTTCGAGAAGTGCATCCAGGCGATTTTGCGTACCGCCGACGAGGTCGGCCAGCTCCAAGAACAATTCGAAATGACGCGCTTCACTTTCCGCGATGTTTTCGTAAAAACGTTTCAATTTCGGATCCTCAACTGCATGGGCAACTAAGCTAAAGCGTTCGTTTCCTCGATATTCGACGATCGCACCAACCAAAAGTCGATCGATCAGGAAAGCGTTTGATCCTCTACGGATTTCTTGATTGAGCGCGCGAATATAAGTATCCCGACGATCGGGTCCTGGTTGTATGCCGCGACTCACGAGTAGTTTCACCACTTCCCTGTAGTGAGTTAGTTCTTCTACAGCGAGATCGCACATCGCAGTCAAGATTGCGGGTTGGTCGGGATAATGCGAAGCGATATTTAGAGCCATCCCCGATGCTTTCTTCTCTGCTGATGCATGGTCTCGTAAAAAAGCATCGAAATCGGCGAGGACCGCCGTGAGCCATTCGGTCTTGGTGGCAACGGCGGATTCAAGCTTCAAGAAAGTACGCGCTCTAGAAACCCCTTGATGTCGACGAGTTCCTCGGGACAGACATGATGTCCCATCCCGTATTCGCGCCAGTCGACCTGGTAATTAAGAGCTGTCAGCGCTTCGCGGGAAGTTACCGCACGAGTGATGGGAATCATCGGGTCGGCGATTCCATGCGCCATGAAAATGGGGGTATC
>CAJWCW010000048.1 GCA_913030615.1 uncultured Gammaproteobacteria bacterium
GCGGTGTTAGGCGCAGAGCACGTTGATATCAATGAAGACACGGATTGGTGGATCGTCGCGAGTGAAACTGATTGGATGTATCCACGCCCGCCATCGTATAACGACCGACTAGAACTCTTTGATCGAATCGTTCCGTTTCCAGAACAAGGGCCAACCAGCCACCGCCCAGAAATTTATGTGGCAGCGTATGCCCACCGAGCCTACGTTCAACGAGAAGGCGTCGTCACAACGCTTGTAGGCCCACCGGTGACCCCTCCAGAACCCCACCTATCCATAATCCCGCCGTGGTGCACCACCGTGCTCGCCTTTCGAACAGACGGCGTCAGCGATCCGTCATAGGTCGCCGAACTATCTATCGTCCCCGCGCGGGCCTTGCTGATCTCGACCACGGGCCTCACTAACCCGTAGTGGTCGAGAATCCAATTCATGCCCGTTAAGTTCCGCAATCGCCTCTTCCGCACCATCATCCATTTCAACAAACCCAAAGCCACGGGACCTTCCCGTTTCCCGATCCGTTATTACGCGTGCAGAGCTAACCGATCCGAACGCAGCGAAAAGCTCGCGCAACTCCTCGTCGTTCGCACTCCAGGGAAGATTCCCCACATAGATATTTTTCACAATTCCCTCCCATAAATCGCCGAAAGAGCACGCCCAACCCCGTCTTCAGTAGCGTGTTACTTGCGACCTATCGGGATTTACTTTAACGGTTGATCCAGTTCGCATCCATCCCCGAAAGGGCAGCGTTTAAGCATCTTGAAGCGTTCGATAAACACCCTCTCAAAGCGACAACGCCCATCGAGTCACACGTTAAATCGAAAGTGAACGACATCGCCGTCAACTACCACGTATTCCTTGCCCTCAAGGCGCCACCGCCCTGCTTCCCGAGCCGCCAACTCGCCACCGTGTTGTACAAAATCCTCGTAGGCAATTACCTCCGCACGAATAAAGCCTTTCTCAAAGTCGGTATGAATGACGCCGGCAGCAGCAGGCGCCAATGTGCCCACCGAAATCGTCCAGGCACGCGCCTCTTTTGGACCTGCCGTAAAGTAACTTTGAAGACCCAGGAGGCGATAGCCAGCGCGAATAACGCGATTAAGTCCTGGTTCATCGACGCCTAGATCGGAGATGAATTCCAGTTTTTCGCTTTCGTCAAGTTCCGCGATTTCCGACTCAATTTTATTGCATACCGGAACTAACGCCGAACCATCCGAATCTGCAAGAGACGCGACTTCTGTCAACAACGGGTTGTCGACAAATCCATCTTCAGCGACGTTTGCGATATACATGACTGGTTTCGCGGTAATGAAATGACAATCTTCGATTGCCATACGGGAACGCTCATCGAGACCCAAATTTCGCACGCATATCCCATCATCAAGTGCTGTTATTACTTTATCGACGACCTCCATGGTCTTTCGCGCGTCTTTATCTCCGGCGTTGGCCATTCGCCTCAGCCTATCGTGAACGCGACCCGCGGTATCGAGATCCGCCAAGGCTAATTCGGTATCGATGATCCCGATGTCGTCTGCAGGCGATACGCGGCCGGAAACATGAACTACGTTTGCATCCTCGAAACAACGAACTACGTGGGCAATTGCTTGCGTTTCTCGAATGTGCGCCAGAAACTGATTACCTAGTCCCTCGCCCTCGGAGGCACCTGCTACCAGGCCCGCGATATCAACAAATTCCATGACGCTAGGAATGACTCGCTCCGGCCGAACGATCTCTGCAAGGCGATCCAACCTAGGGTCCGGAACCGGTACAACGCCCGTATTCGGCTCAATCGTACAGAAAGGGAAATTCTCCGCCTCAACTTTCGCGTTAGTGAGCGCGTTAAATAACGTGGACTTGCCTACATTCGGCAACCCCACGATTCCACAATTAAATCCCATTAAGCGTCGTCCTGCCCTTCGTCGGGTGCATGAAAACGAGTCATCGCTTTCTGCCAATGCCCTGACAGTGCAAATTCAACGACCTCGTCGTCTAGCCAAGCACTCGCTCGCTCTTTATCGAGGTCATCAACCGACATCCGCTCTCGTGTGAGAAATGGGGTCATCCTGTCCGGGTCACCTGGATGACCGACACCAATTCGCAAACGTGCAAAATCAGACGTCCCAGCAAACGCCCTGATCGCACTCTTAATTCCGTTATGACCGTTGTGCCCACCTCCCAACCTTATCTTGGATACGCCAACCGGAAACGCAACATCGTCGTAAACAATAAGAATCTGGGAAGGCGCAATCTTGAAGAAACGAGCTGTTGCTCCAATAGCTTCGCCCGAGGCATTCATGAACGTCGTCGGGAAAAGAACTCGAACCTCCTGGCCAAAAAGCTCAGCACGCCCACATTCACCGAGGAACCGAGACTCTGCTGCTAATGCAATGTCAAAGCGCTCTGAAAAACATCGTAACCAGCGTTCGCCCGCATTGTGGCGCGTCGAGGCATATTCACGCCCCGGATTACCAAGTCCTACGATCAGCCGTAGGTCCGCCACTCCGGCCTCCCTATCGACGCCCGAAATTAATCTGAGTCAGATTCGTCCGTTGCAGAATCGTCCCCGCCAACTCCACGCTCAGCTGAGTCACTCGTTGTAGAACCCTCTTCGTCAGTAGCACTTAGGGCTTCGTCACCCCCTTCCTCGTCGCCTTCCAATTCGTCTTCTTCAATTTCAAGTCGAGGAGCTAAGACACTTGCAACTTGCACGTCTCGGTCTTCCTCGACCGAAGCCAAAGCAACGATAACTACGTCTTTCGGTACGGTAAGGTCCGATAATCGGACGGAATCACCAATTTCGAGCTCAGCCATATCAACTTCAATGAATTCCGGCAGATTCGCGGGCAAACAGCTAATCTCTACTTCGGTAAGATTATGCGAAATGCTTCCCCCGTCGACCTTTACTCCGGGGCATTCTTCCTCATTTAAGAATCGTAATGGGATTGACACATTGATTTCTCTGTCTGCCTGGACCCGAAGGAAATCAACATGAGTAACCTTCTCGGAGGCCGGATTGCGCTGTAGGTCCCGCACGACCACTTGTTGAGACTTCTTACCAACGGAGACTTCCAGTACCTGAGAAAAGAACGAGTCGTCTTGCATTGCCTTGACGAGATCTTTGTGGTCCATAACTAAGGGAATGGGGTCATCGCTACCTCCGTAGAGGATCCCCGGCACCTTGTCGTCCTTCTTGCGCAGGCGACGGCTTGCAGCCTTGCCCATCTGTTCGCGCCGTTCGGCGTTAATCACAATCGAGTCAGCCATATCGGCTCTCCATTAACTAGATTTTGCAACGGATCGAGACCGATCCTTCGATACACACGTCATAGCCCAACCGCCTAAGTCGGCCCTTAACGAAACATCGCGCTGACCGACTCTTCGTTACTTACCCGCCGAATCGCCTCTGCCAGAACCCGGTCGAGACTGAGCTGGCGAATCTTGCCACATCTCGCCGCCTCCTCAAACAATGGGATGGTATCTGTCACGACCATTTCGTCGATGTCCGAGGCCTCGATCCTCTTCACAGCGTCCCCAGACAACACAGCATGGGTAATGTAAGCAACAACACCACACGCTCCTTGAGATTTCAGAGCGCGGGCCGCGTTGCATAAGGTACCTGCTGTATCGACCATATCGTCGACTAGGATGGCCGTACGACCGTCGACATCACCAATAATATTCATTACTTCCGATTCGTTCGCCCGGTCCCGACGCTTATCGATAATGGCGAGATCGGCATCGTTAATTTGTTTCGCTAGCGCACGAGCTCGCACCACGCCCCCCACGTCAGGACTGACCACGACCGGGTTCGTATAGTTCTGCTGTAATGCATGGTCCACGAGAACAGGAGACCCGTATACGTTATCGACGGGAACATTAAAAAATCCTTGGATCTGATCCGCATGCAGATCAACGGTCATGATGCGATCGATGCCCACTCCCGTGAGCGCGTCGGCAACAACTTTCGCGCTAATCGGCACGCGTGCCGATCGCACCCGTCGGTCTTGACGCGCGTATCCAAAGTAGGGGATCACCGCTGTAATTCGCTGTGCTGACGCCCGACGAATCGCGTCAGCCATGATTAACAATTCCATAATGTTGTCGTTCGTTGGCGCACAGGTCGATTGCACTATGAAGACATCCTTGCCGCGGACGTTTTCCCGAACCTCAACATTAACTTCGCCGTCACTGAAACGATCCACCAGCGCCGTGCCTTGTTCAATCCGTAATTCACGAACAATACGACGCGAAAGCTCACACACGGAGCTCCCGCTGAAAATCATGAGGTCACTCAAGTTTACCCCCGTTTCCCTGAATGCACTGTTGTTTGGCTGGGGTGGCAGGATTCGAACCTGCGAATGCCGGGATCAAAACCCGGTGCCTTACCACTTGGCGACACCCCATCACAGACCCGTCGGGGCTCGCGACGCCGGGTATTCTGGATTCGCCGCCCGTCGCATGTCAACGCGATCGTGTCAACACGATTGATTTATTTCAAGCATAAGCGACAAAGCGCGCCCGACTGCCGAAAACTAACCCGTTCTTTTACTGCGCTAGCATCAATGTCCAACGTTTGACCAGTATCGTAATCCGGGTCGCTCCTTCCGAACAAATAATCCGATGAGGCAGTCGCTGCCCTTCGACAACCCTAAAATCGCTGTATGCCAAATTGAAACCGAGTTGGTTGAAAGAGATAAGGTCTCCGGATTCGTCTCGTTCGAAACCTTCTGCCAATGGACGGATTGTAGGTCTACCGAGTACCCATACACTGAAGGCATCAATAGGCGCAGAAATGCCCAGATGTCTTTGTAAAATTTCATCCGGAACGACACCCTCCAAGCGGCCTCCGTCGGCGGTTTGTAGAGTCATCAACGAAGAGTCGCCCGAGAGTCTTGTCTTGCCTTGACCTAACGGTCCCCATAGAACCATATCGAAGTTATTTTCATACTGTACCCATCGAATACTTGCGTTCGTCGCTCGGTCCACTCCCCGAATACCTATTCGACCCTCAAGTATAAAATCCGCGTTAATAGCCGGATCAGACCGCGGCAACGAGCTACAAGATACAACGAAAAACGAGAAAAAAAGCTTAATTAATAATAGCTTAGGTATATTCATACCAATCTCTTGATGAGGGTTCTGATAATATGGCCGAACTCGGGAGATTGGCTCTGAACATACCAGACCACCATGGCACTTCTTGCTATCGGCATTAGTTTCCGCACGGCCGACGTGTCAGTTAGGGAGAAGTTCGCGTTTCCCGAGACCGACATCGTACCTGTCTTAAAGGAACTCACGAACTCGGTCCAAGGTCTGACGGAATCCATCATACTTTCCACCTGTAACCGCACAGAAATTTACTGTTCGATTGAAAAGACTGCACGTGAAAACTTAGTCCACTGGCTTCTTCGAAATCGACAGGGTGAATTGGACAACTTTAACGCCGTAAATTACACCTACTGGGATCTTGAAGCTGCACGCCACATGATGCGTGTGACGTCCGGTCTCGATTCCCAGGTTCTCGGCGAACCGCAGATCACTGGCCAAGTTAAGGATGCCTATGACTCATCTCGGCGGGCAGAAACCTTGGGTCCCGAACTAAACCTATTAGCACGTCACACTTTCCATGCGGCCAAACAAGTTCGTTCTCGCACCCATATCGGTCGAAACCCTGTATCGGTAGCGTCCGCTGCTGTGACTACAGCTCATCAAATCTTTTCCGACCTAGCCACAACAAGCGCACTGCTTGTCGGCGCAGGCGAGACAATCGAATTGGTATCCCGCCATCTGAGAAGAGCGGGCGTACGTCGAATCGCCATCGCAAACCGGAGCCTGAAAAACGCGAATTCCTTGGCGGCAAAAGTGGCTGACCATTCGATGCGTTTGTCAGAAATTGGAGATGTACTGCACGAATACGATGTCGTCATCAGTTCGACCGGGAGCTCCGAACCCGTAATCGCCAAGAAAACTGTCCAACAAGCGCAGCGACACCGTCGATATCGACCTCTTTTTATGGTCGACATTGCCGTACCTCGCGACATCGATCCAGAAGTTGCGACGCTAAAAGACGTCTACCTTTACACTATCGACGATCTCACCGCCGTTATTGAAGAAAATGTCGAGGGCCGCAAGGAATCTGCAGAACAGGCGGAAGAAATTATCGTCGAGGCTGTTGGGAAATACGCACGCGAACGAGGCGCACGTAACGGCCAAGAACTGATAGAACTTTTTCGCAATTCCGCTAACAATGTTCGAGATGCAGAGCTCAAGAAAGCTATTGAACGGCTTGATTTGGGTTCTGATCCAGGTGAATTGTTATCACGACTTGCGCATGATCTGACGAACAAGCTAATTCATTCGCCAACGCTGACGATACGAAACGCGGCGTCAGATGATCGGAAAGAAATTCTCGACTATATCCGCAAGAGCCTGGAACACGACTGAATCATCATGGCACTAACCGAAACCGTCATCGAGAAACTCCGAGGCCTCGCGGATCGGCAAGAAGAATTAACACGTCTACTTTCAGATCCAGCAGTCACCGGCAATCGAAACCAATTTGTCGAGTTCAGTCGCGAGTATTCGGAACTAGAACCTTTAGTTACTCATTATCAGCGGTACGAGAAATTAATCTCCCAACTTGAAGACGCATCGGCATTAACCTCCGACGCCGACCGTGAAATACAAGCCCTAGCCGCAGACGATATAGCCGTATTACGCGTCGAAATCGATGACGTTGGTCGAGCCATACAAACGCTTTTGCTTCCCGAAGACCCCAGCGATGGTTCCAACGTCTTTCTGGAGATTCGTGCAGGGACCGGAGGTGACGAAGCTGCTCTATTTTCTGGCGATCTTTTTCGCATGTACCTGCGTTGGGCCGAATCGAAAGGCTGGCAGATCGAGATCCTAAACGAAAGACCGGGCGAACACGGCGGTTTCAAGGAAGTTATTTCTCGTATTCAGGGGAAGCGAGTTTATAGCCGTATGAAATTTGAATCGGGGGCACATCGAGTACAAAGGGTGCCCGAAACCGAATCGCAAGGACGGGTACACACGTCAGCTTGTACCGTGGCAGTTATTCCGGAAGTTGCCGAAATAGGAGAAGTGACGATCGACAAAAGCGAGCTGCGCGTGGATACCTATCGATCGTCTGGGGCTGGTGGTCAACACGTCAACAAGACGGAATCAGCTATCCGTCTAACGCACCTTCCCACCGGGCTCGTTGTTGAGTGCCAAGACGAGCGATCGCAACATAAGAATCGCGCTAAAGCCATGACCTTACTGCAATCGAAACTACTTGATGCCGCTAGGAAGGAAGAACAGTTGGCGCAGTCCGAACGACGAAAGTCCCTAGTCGGATCTGGGGATCGATCTGAACGTATCCGTACGTACAATTTTCCTCAAGGCCGTTTAACTGACCATCGGATCAGCCTCACTCTCTACAAGCTCGACGAAGTCATGGAAGGGCACTTGGACCAGATCGTCGAACCTCTCACCCTGGAATACCAAGCTGATGAATTGAGAAAGCTGAGCGAACGTGAGTCAGACTGAAACCATTAAGCATTGTCTTTCTGTTGCCCGTAGGGTCTTACCAAATCCCGAGGCAGAGATACTCACCGCTTCGGCTCTGGGCTTGGATAGATCAACCTTGTACGCATTTCCTGAATATTTCGTATCCGACAAAGCCGCCCAACGCCATAAAGATTGGATCGCGCGACGTGTACGTGGAGAGCCTCTCGCCTATATAAGCGGAGAAAAGGAATTTTGGGGACTAAATCTCATCATATATCCAGGGGTGCTCGTCCCGCGTCCAGAAACTGAGACAATCGTCGAATGTGCTCTACCATTGACCGACGGTGACAGTCAGGTGCTTGACCTGGGAACGGGTTCTGGTGCAATCGCATTGGCTCTGGCAAACGAAACCAAAGCCAACATAACTGCAGTGGATATTTGGCCTGAATGCGTCGATTTGTGCAGGCTCAACGCAGACCGACTGGGGCTTCATGTGACGGTTAGCTTATCGGATTGGTTCAGCAACATTTCACGTAGATTCGACTTGATTGTTTCTAATCCTCCCTACATCGCCGTAAACGATCCACACCTAAAAAACGATGGATTAGCATTTGAACCGGACATTGCCCTTTGCGGCGGAAAGGATGGATTAGAAGCAATTCGAACCATCATTAATGAGGCGCCATCGTACCTTCGCTCGGGTGGCAATCTACTAATCGAGCATGGCCACAACCAATCGCGACAAGTTGCGTCATTATTTGAGGAGTCTGGTTTCACGGAAATTCGCGCCACTGCCGACATCGCAGGGACGCTCCGCGTTTGCAGCGGCTCTATGCCATGAACGACGAACAGTTACTCCGCTACAGCCGCCAAATCATGTTGCCCGAGCTGGATATAGAAGGTCAGGAAAAGCTCGGTCAGGCAAGTGTCCTAATCATTGGCCTCGGGGGGCTCGGATCACCTGCCGCAATTTATCTAGCCGCTTCGGGCATGGGTGAAGTCACGTTAGTTGACGACGATGTCGTTGATCTTAGCAATCTACAGCGACAGATCGTGCACCGTGAGTCAACGATCGGCGAACCAAAAGTTGCATCAGCCCGAAAAGCAATCGAACAGATCTCCAGCGAGACACGTATCAACACGATCCAGAATCGACTGCGGGGCAACGATCTATTAGAAGCCGCTAATCATGCTGACGTGGTTGTTGATGCAACCGATAACTTCGAAAGCCGTTA
Organism: uncultured Gammaproteobacteria bacterium; assembly: GCA_913030615.1. GTDB lineage: Bacteria > Pseudomonadota > Gammaproteobacteria > Pseudomonadales > Azotimanducaceae > UBA11889. Next base: position 8,742 of record CAJWCW010000048.1, read on the forward strand.
TGAAATAAATGACGCATGCTTATCTGCGCGAACCCCGTTGGTTTCTGGCGCCGCCATTCGCATGGAAGGCCAAGTCGCCGTGTTCGACCCGCGCGAAAGCGAATCGCCTTGTTACCGCTGTCTGTACAGTCAAGGCGACAACGAAAACTTGAACTGTGCCGACAACGGCGTCTTAGCGCCAGTGGTTGGGATCATAGGAACGATCCAGGCAATGGAGGCTATCAAGATCATATCCGGTATAGGCGAAACACTCTGCGGTCACGTACTTTACATGGACGCCAAGCGTATGGAATGGCGTCGACTCAAGCTACTAAAGAATCCCCAATGCCTTTCCTGTGGTCCAACGAGGTGAATTGGAAACGGCTACTCAACCTATCGATTAGATCTTCCGCCACCACCGACAAATCGGAAGGCCCGCCACAATCTTTCACTTGCGACATCTTCAAATCCACATTTCCACATGGGTTGATCCGATCGAACGGTTCAAGGTCCATTGCAACATTGAGGCTAAGCCCGTGAAAGCTGCACCCCTTTCGTACTCGCAAACCCAAAGACCCTATCTTGCTACCTCTAACGTATACCCCCGGCGCATCTCTTTCTCTTGTAGCTCCAATCGAGTAGCCAGCGAGGACGTCAATAATGCTTTCTTCGATGCCGCTAACCAACACGCGAACATTCAGATCCATTCGACGCAAGTCGAACATGAGGTATACGACGAGCTGCCCGGGCCCGTGATAGGTCACTTGTCCTCCTCGATCCGAGAGAACCACGGGAATATCACCCGGATCAATGATATTTTCCGATCGGCCCGACTGCCCTTGAGTAAAGACGGGATTATGTTGGGTGACCCATATTTCATCTAAAGTATTCTTTTGACGCGAGTCGGTGAGACCGCGCATCGCCTCCCACACCGGAACGTAATCGGTTAGGCCAAGACTCCGAACGATTAGACGCATGTGGTACTAATCGATGATGCTAGCAATGAGCAGATAAACACTGTCGAACATACGAGAAAAGATGCCGGCCTCATCAACACTATTCTTTGAGACAAGGGGTGTCTTCAAAAGATCTTTACCGTCCAACATGACACGAAGAGAGCCTATCTCTGCGCCTTCTTTTAACGGCGCTTCAATCTGCGTTGGTAAGTCAATGTCCACCTTCAAATCGTCATAGTGTCCCCTCGCGAACGTCACATATATCGGCTCCGAAACCCCGACTGGAACATAGTCACTCGTGCCGAAATACATCCTCGCCTTCGCTACTGAGTCGTCCGGACTATAGAGTCCGCGCGTTTCAAAGTAACGAAAGCCATATTGAAGTAACTTTTGGGTCTCTCGCATGCGTACCTCATCGCTGGTCGCACCCATCACAACACTCACCAAACGCATTTCGTCACGTTCAGCGGAAGCCACCAAGCAATAGCCTGCCGCCAGGGTATAACCTGTTTTGACACCATCGACAGTCCTGTCTCGCCGCAACAAGCGATTGCGATTCGGTTGCCGAATATCGCCGAATGTAAATTCACGCTCAGCATAGATCGCGTAATGCTCTGGAAACCGTCGAATTAATTCCCGCGTCAACGCCGCCATGTCTCGAGCGCTTGAGGAATGTCCATCCTCATGCAGTCCGGTACTGTTTAAGAAGTTCGTACCGTTCATCCCGATCGTCATCGCATACTGATTCATCACATCCGCATACGCATCCTCATCACCGGCTAGGTACTCAGCAAGGGCTACGCTGGCATCGTTTCCCGACTGCACGATGACGCCCCTTAGTAAGTCTGAAAGCACCACCCTTGTGCCTTCTTGAATGAACATTTTCGAACCCGGTGTCCGCCATGCGTTAACGCTGATAGGCACCTCATCATTGAGGCTAATGCGTCCCGCCTCGAGTTCAGCTGCAACAACGTACCCTGTCATGATCTTCGTGAGGCTTGCGGGCGGAAGAGACTCGTCAGCATTCGATTCAACAAGGACCCTACCGGTCTCAGCATCAATCAGGATGTATCCTTTAGCGGATAATTCCGGTGCTTTCGGAACAATAATCTTTCCGTGGACCGAGCATGAGGTGACTATAAGGAGGACGATTAGTCCCGACATTCGAATAATCCGACGATACTTTTCCCGCGTCCTCCACATTTTTTATTCCTCAATAACTTCGGGCATGGGGATATCGTGCATGACCGCCAGAGCTAGTAACCTTTCGGCCTGAACTCGGCTCACCAAAGGCCCGGCTCGAACTCGATATCTGCCTTCGTCTGCTATTCGTACAACCGATGGTGTAGCGTTCGAAATACGACTAAAAACCTGTGTGACTGCATCAGCAACGTCAAAATCATTGAGTGTACGAGTTTGCACGAAATACCTCGCCATGATCGACGATGCAGCGGGCTTTGATGGTATTTGCTCTTCTGACTCGATGACTTCTATCCTAACCCTAGCGGTGCCAACCTTCTCAAAATCCAATTTCACCGCAGCAGCATACGAAAGATCTATCTCCCGATCTGCATGGAAGGGACCCCGATCATTGACGCGAACTATTGTGTTTCGCCCATTGTCTAAATTGGTGACTCGGACGTAAGAAGGAATGGGTAGCCGACGGTGGGCTGCCGTCAAAGCGTACATGTCATAGCGTTCACCATTCGCCGTCTGACGTCCATGGAACTTGGAGCCGTACCAAGAAGCATAGCCCTCGTTAACGTATCCCGCGGCATCCGACAACACCGTATATGTTTCGCCGAGGACTGAATACGGGCTAGTGTTACCAGCTGACAGGCGTTCCTCATCACGAACGATCGGATCCGGCAGGTTTTCAAGCCCTGCCGGGGGGTCCGCCGGTTCAAAATCAATCATTCCTTTCGATGTCAATGAACTTTGACAGCCAACCATTAGGGCGACGGCCAGAATTCCAAGAAAACTGGACCAATAATTACACTTCATAAACGATCTGGCTTCCTGACGTCGTCCCAACGACTTCGGACGGCTTCAGAAAGTTGCACGACTGCCAAAGCATACATGTGACTATGGTTGTAGCGGGTGACGACGTAGAAGTCGTGCAGTCCTAACCAATATTCCCAACCATCGCGGCCTTCTAGTCTAAAAAGCGCCCCAAGCGTCTGGTCGGGTAACGAAACGTGTTCCATACCCGCTTTTCGCAGTTCTGCTATCGATAGTTTCGGCTTCAAGCCTTGATTCGCAAATTGGTCAGCACGCTCATCAGTAACCGTTACGGGCACTGCAATTGGACTCTCGCCGTCCCAACCATGGCGGGAGAAATAGTTGGCTACACTCCCAATGGCATCAGTTTGACTACTCCAAATGTCCCGCGTCCCGTCACCATCAAAATCAATCGCATAGGCGCGAAAGCTCGAGGGAATAAACTGGCCGTACCCCATGGCTCCAGCATACGAGCCAATGAGCTGGAGCGGATCCTTACTTTCCTCTCGTGCCAATAACAATAGCTCCCGAAGCTCGCTCCGAAAAAAACGCGCTCGCGGGGGGTAGTCAAAGGCCAGGGTTGACAATGCATCCATCACCCGAAAACTTCCCTTATTCCGGCCGTAATTCGTCTCCACCCCTATAACGGCGACGATAATTTCTATTGGAATCCCAAATTTTGATCCCGCCCGATTTAATGCAGCTTCATTTTCTTCCCAGAATTCGACTCCTGCCGCAATCCTCGGCGCGGTCACGAAAATTTCTCGATATTCGTGCCACGGCTTGGCTTTCTCAGCAGGTCTCGAAATTAGGTCGATGATGCGCTGTTTCTTTTCTACTTGTTCAAAGATATTAAGGAGCTGCTGCCGGTCGAATCCGTCTTTTTCCGCTACTTCGTCAACGAACCCCTTTACTGAATCCCGGTTCTCGTAATCTGCAAACATCGATAATGTAACGATACTGAGCAAAACCGAACGCAGAATGAATGTGGCCGACTTTATGGACATCGTTCTATCTCCAGCCACGGTGGGTATGAATCGACATCACTATTCCGAAACCAATCAAGAGCGCAATCGCAGACGTTCCACCGAAACTGACCAGTGGTAGAGGTGCGCCAGTCACGGGGAGCAAACCCGATACCACGGCGATATTAAGGACCACGTGTACAAAAAAAGTTAGCGTCAGACCACCCGCGGCCAATCGCCCAAACGTGTCGCCCGCTTGCACTGCAATGTGCATCCCCCTAGCCAACACGAGAACATAAAGAATAATCAACGTCATGACCCCCATAAAGCCGAGTTCTTCTCCAATTACCGCCATAATAAAGTCGGTGTGACTCTCTGGAAGAAATTCTAGCCGACTCTGAGTTCCTTCAAAAAGTCCTTTTCCAAGGAGCCCGCCGGAACCTAACGCCGTGGTCGATTGAATGATGCTCCAACCTGCCCCAAGCGGGTCACTCTCCGGGTCGAAGAAGGTGAAAACGCGTTTTTTTTGGTACTCATTCAAGAATAAATACCAATATGCGGGAACAAATGGAACGAGTGCGAGCGCACCCAGAAAAATCGAGCGCCAACGTATTCCAGACAACAAAACCACGACCAATCCGCCCGCCATAATAAGAATACCCGTGCCTAAGTCCGGCTGCTTTACAACCAACCCCGCAGGAATAGCCGCTAGGACAAGGGCGATCCCAACCTCAATAGCTCTAGGAGGCAGAGGGCGATCGTGCAAAAACCAAGCTACCGTCAAAGGCACCGTTACTTTCATCAATTCGGACGGTTGGAAGCGCGGTAGTCCAGGCAAATCGAGCCAACGTTGAGAACCCTTCACTGTCGTGCCAAACAGGAAAACGGCAACTAAGAGAATAAGTCCTACCGCATAAAGCACCGGTGCAAAACGAAGGTACACGCGCGGATGCAACCACGCCGCCAAAGTCATCGCGACAAATCCTACGAGCAGTTTGACCGATTGATTTTCAAGTATTGATAGATCCTGATGAACGGCACTGTACAGAACCGCCAGACCAATCCCCACAATACAGAGGAGCGGCACCAGCAACATCGGATCAAGATGAAAGTTGTGATTGCGGGATTCTTCGCTTCGTAACCTTAAACTATTGGTCAAATATCGAGTGTGTTCTTTCAACGATTGCTCGCAATCTTGGGAAGCAAATACGCGTCGAGTATTTCGCGAGCAATCGGCGCTGCGACAGAACTCCCACCTCCTCCATTTTCGACCAATACAGCTAAAGCGATGACCGGGTCATCACTTGGAGCAAAGGCAATAAACCACGCGTGTTTTCGCTCGTATTCGTTAAGCTCCGCTTCATCGTACTGCGCATCTTGATTAATTCCGACGACCTGCGCGGTGCCGGATTTACCTGCCATTCGGTAAGCTATATCCCGCCCAATATAGCTCCACGCCGTCCCGTTACCCCCCATCCCGCGATCTCCCCGATGAACGACTTCTTCCATTGCACTGATCATTAGTTCCCAGTCCTTCTGGGACGGTCCCGAGATCGGAGGTGGTAGCGATTGCATTGAATTTACCGTCGGATCGTCACGCGAGAACAACATCCTTGGTCGCTTCCATTGTCCACGCGTGGCGAAAACAGACGCGACGGTGGCTAGTTGTAGCGGCGTAACAAGCAAGTATCCTTGACCTATCCCCATATTCACGGTGTCGCCCGTGTACCAATCTTCTCCTCGAACTTCGTATTTCCATTCGCGATTCGGAAGAATGCCATCAACCGCTTCATAAACGTCTAACGCGGTATCACTTCCTAGGCCAAATTGACTGGCAAATCCGCTCAACGCGTCAACCTTAAGACGAGTAGCGAGGTCGTAAAAATACACGTTCGACGATCGATAGATAGCACGTCGTAGATCAACAATTCCCTGGCCTCCCGCATCTTCAGGGGTCCAGCTCCAATCCCGAAAAATACGTTGCTGACCGGGCAACTTGAACCAACCCTGGTCGACGATGGTTTCGTCCCAGGACGTAACACCTTTGCTGACGGCCGCCAATCCGACGATCGGTTTGAACGTCGATCCCGGCGCGTATTGTCCTTGGACTGCTCTATTGAATAATGGCAAGTCTCTTGAATTGTTTAGTGATCGATACTCTTGAACTGTCATGCCGGAAACGAAAAGATTGGGGTTGTAACTTGGTCGGCTGACCATTGCTAAAATGCCACCTGAACCTGGTTCAATTGCGACAACTGCGCCTCTACGATCACCTAATGCGTTGTACGCGAGAATCTGCAAGCGGCTATCCAAATGCAGCCTTAGGTCGTCTCCCTTCACGGGCGCACTCAATTCAAGTTGCCTTATGACGCGACCACGAACATCGACTTCTACCCGCCGATACCCGACGTCACCATGCAGCACGGGTTCGTAGAATGCTTCTATTCCCCGTCGCCCAACATACCTTGTGGCTGCGTACTGGCTACGGTCAAGGCGATTTAGGTCATCGACGGTAATCCGCCGAACTGAGCCTACCGCATGGGAGACAACTTCACCGAGGGGGTAGTGGCGTGCGGCGACACTCGAGACCCGGACTCCCGGAAGAAGATGGCCGTTGACCCTTATAACAGCAGCTTCCTCCTCGCTAAGTCTCAATTTAAAAGGTACGGATTGATACGGCCGTCGCTTTCTCGCGAGACGTCTATGAAACGCCTCGATTTCGCTCTCTTGAATTTCAATGAGACCGCTAACCGCGTTTATCGTCTCCGCAACGCTAATCGTGCGCTCTTCTACAATTTCTAATGACGAAACCGAACGATTCTCAACCAACAAACCGCCGTGCCGGTCAAATATCAACCCGCGTCCAGCTGCCACCGGCTGAACTTCGATACGATTATGTTCGGACCTAGTCTCGTAGAACTCATATTCGAGTACCTGAAGTTGAAATAGGCGGCCAACTAAGATCGCAGAAATTCCAACGGCAATGCCGAACAATGTCCAAGCCCGCAAGAGGAAGGTCCGCGCTTCGGCTCGCGTATTTTTTAACTGCCTGCCAGGTATGACTTTCACGTTCGCGTTGAACTTTATCTTATAGAAGTTTCTTGAGGTGGATTAAGCTCCTCCACAACGTCAGACTTCCTGATCACCGATTCTTTCCCATAGCCGCTCGAGTTCGTAGAAAGTGCGAGCCTCTGGCTTCATCACGTGCACCACTACTTCCCCAAGATCGATAAGGATCCAGTCGCCGTGCAACAAGCCCTCTACGCCGAGAATGTTAACCCCCTCGCTTTTTGCCGAATCTACGATCTGATCAACAAGCGAACGCATGTGTCGCAATGAAGTTCCACTCGCAATCACCATAAAATCTGTAACCTCAGTGAGAGCCGTGACATTAATGACTGTTATTTGTTTGGCTTTTAGGTCATCGAGCGCACCTACAACCAAATCACGGAGCCCTTCCGCAGAGACCATCAAAGTATTCAAGTTAGGTATAACCCCCGCTGGCGCACATACTCCCAGACGCCCGGTGGTAATAATTCATCGGGAGTGCAACCTTGAGCAATATCGAGACGCAGCGTCGTAGCAGAAATCGCCATCATCGCCTGGTCACCAAAATAAACAGCTCCGCTCGACCGTTTGAGCACGTCATATTCCTCTGCTTTTCTGAATCCTCTTGGCAATTGCGTCGATGCTGTCCCACCTCGCGTAAATACAAGAAAACTACATCGGTTAACAAATTCATCGAATCGATACCACGTGTGAACTAAATCGAAGGCGTCGGCGCCAAGAACCCATATCACCGGATCATCGTGTGACGCGTTCAAAGAAACGAGCGTTTCAATCGCATACGAAGGCCCTTTCCTACGGAGTTCGACATCGGACGGGATTAACCTCTCTACATTTGCACACGCAGCTCTAAGCATGCTCCAACGATCTTCGACGCTGGCAACTGGCACCTTTCGATGCGCTGGCCGAGCCGACAACACCATCAAGATCGATGTATCGAGAAGATCCGCTGCAACACTGGCAGCATGGAGATGCCCAATATGTACCGGATCAAAAGTTCCGCCGAATAC
>CAJWCW010000049.1 GCA_913030615.1 uncultured Gammaproteobacteria bacterium
GTGGAGTTTGGAACCGAGGACATCACCGTGAATTGCATCTGTCCGGGCCCGATAAGAACCGGCCTTACCGATGGAATACCGGAAGAGCAAAAACAAGAATATGCGCGTCGGCGAGTGGCACTCAAACGGTATGCAGACCCGGAGGAAGTCGCTCACATGACCCTTAGTTTGGTTCTTCCTGCAGCCGGTTACGTCACTGGCGTTGCACTACCCGTCGACGGTGGGTTGACCATCAGAAACGCGTGAATACGACGTTGGAGCAGCGTCGGGGGCGAGTTCCCTGGGGGACAGTATTTGCATACGGTGCCCCGACCGTCGGGGCTGGTTACATGTACCTACTTGTCGGTTTATACGTCATGAAGTTCTCGACGGACGTGCTGTTGATCGCGCCGGCAGTGATGGGAGTCATCTTTAGTATTTCGCGGGTTTGGGACGCGATTTCAGATCCGCTAGTTGGTTACCTCAGCGATCGAACGGTCGGTTCCTTTGGTCGTCGTCGTACGTGGATGGCCGCGAGCGTAATTCCTATCGGAGCGGCATTCGTGATGGTGTTCTCGCCTCCCGCGGACTTATCTGCAGCAGCACTGATCGGTTGGATGGCGGTCGCGGTGATTGGGTTTTACTCGGTCATGACGGTCTTTTTTGTCCCTCATCTATCTCTCGGCGCGGAACTGTCGGATGACTACCACGAACGCAGTAGGCTTTTCGGCATCCGGCACGCGTTTTATACGTTTGGTTCAATACTGTGTCTGGCGAGTTTCCAGGTCCTCATTTGGGCGGAAGACCAGGGCGAGGCTGCGGTGCGGCAAACCGCACTCGAGCTGGCGATTGTCGCAACCGTTGTGATGGCGTTTCTGATTGGATTCGCAGTGATCAGGCTCCGCGAACGGGTCGATTTTCAAGGGCGGGTCAGCGAGCGACCGTTTCGGGCATTTGCTGACGTGGTTCGGAATCCACACGCACGATTATTAATTATCGTGACGTTCATCGAAAACGTTGGTTCGGCAGCAATAGGGGTGTTGACGCTCTACGTCGCACAGTATGTGGTTGGCGCTGGATCGATGGCCCCCCTCATCATTTTGTCGTACATGATCCCTTCGGCCTTTTCTGTACCACTCTGGATACCGTTGTCGCGCCGGTACGGCAAAAAACGACTCTGGTTTTTTTCGATGTTGTTAACCGGCGCATCGTTTGGCGGCATGTTCGTGCTGCCGTTTCTAGACACGGTTGACGCCCGACTGATTACGATTATTGTGCTCGCTGTCTTTGCCGGGTTCGCCGCGGGCTGTGGTGGCACGATAAGTACTTCAATCCAGGGGGACGTCATCGATTACGACGAATACGTCACAGGAGAGCGTAAAGAGGGAACCTACTTTGCGGCATGGAATTTCGTATACAAATGCGCGATGGGTGCCATGCTGATGCTAACTGGATTTGTGCTCCAAGCGGCGGGGTTTGTGCCGAATGAGGTGCAGTCGATGCAAACGCAAATTGCGATTGTCTCGCTCTACAGTTTGTTCCCGTTGGTCTGCTATGCCATTGGTGCCATGCTTTTTCGGCGGTTCAAACTAAACGAACAAGCGTACGCAGAGATACGGAGTGTATTGGATGCCCGCCGCGCGTCGGTGTGAGGATCTATTACCGACCGTTAAAGTTCCCTGCGCGACGTTCGGCGACCGCTCGGACACCTTCGCGATGATCTTCAGTCTGCTGAAGCCGATGCTGCTCTAAGAATTCGTGGTCGGTTTGGTCTTTGACCGATTCTGCCAATCCAGCTCGCATGGTGGCTCGCACTGAAAGCACAGCTAGCGGAGCATTCTCCGCAATCTCAGACGCCAATGAGATGGCTTCGGAACGTACGTTCTCCCGATCAGTTAGGACGTCACCTAAGCCCCAGTCGTGAGCTGTTTTGCCATCGATTCGTTTCCCCGTTAAGAACATGTTGTTCGCTTTTTGCTGTCCGATGAGTTTTGGCAGCGTGTGGGTCAAGCCGAAGCCGGGATGAAAGCCGAGTTTGACGAAATTCGCGGTAAATCGAGCCTCGGGACAGACGACTCGAAAATCAGGCACTAGTGCCAAACCAAATCCACCACCCACGGCCGCTCCTTGGATCGCACCGACAACGGGCTTCTTGCAGGAGAATAAATCGACGGCTGCAGAATAGAGCGGATTTCCCTGGGAGACGTTTCGCTCAGTGCGTTCAGACTGGTCTGCGGACCTCGAAAAATCATTACCTGCGCAGAAGTGTTTCCCTTCCGAACAGAGGACAATGGCGCGGCATTCGGGATCGTCGTCGAGATCATGGAACGCCGCAACCAGTGCGTTGATTAGATCGACATCGAAGAAGTTGTTGGGGGGGCGGCGAATTTCTGCGATTGCCACGTGACCATCTCGAGTAATTTCAGCATCGCCGTACCGGCTTGGCTCGGTCATGGCAGTTCCCCATTTGATTCGACTTCAGGACGTTATAGTGTGACGGATTGTGGACAGAAGCAAAGGACGACAGATGAAGTGGCGAATTGGTGGTGCCACCATCACGCGGGTGGTTGAACTTACCTCATCAACCATTGGTAACCACATATTGCCGCAAGCTACGGAAGACTGTATCCAGGCGATCGATTGGATTGGACCGTTCGTGAACGAGGATCACAAGCTTGTCCTTTCGTTCCATAGTTTGATTATTGAGACTGAGAGCCAGACCCTCGTCGTTGACACGTGCATCGGAAATGACAAAGACCGCACCTATCCGAAGTGGCACCAGATGCAGTCATCGTTTCTGGACGATTTCGCTGCCGCGGGATTTGATCGCGACACCGTTGATACGGTTTTGTGTACGCATATGCATGTGGATCACGTTGGTTGGAATACGCGCCTGGTTGGTGGGGCGTGGGAGGCGACTTTCCCAAACGCTCGTTACCTTTACGCGGAAGAAGAATGGGCACATTGGCAAAACGAAAGCCAGGACGAATACGGTCCCGTGATTGACGATTCGGTGCGACCCATTTTTGATGCTGGGTTAGCTGATCTTGTTTCAAGTGATCATCAGGTTACAAGTGAGGTACGACTTGAATCGACGCCTGGCCACACACCCGGGCACGTCAGTGTGCACATTACTTCTCAAGGTGAAGAGGCCCTCATTACGGGGGATATGGTCCACCATCCCTGTCAAATCGCCTACCCAGATTGGTCGACGACGGCAGATGTTGACCCGGACCAGAGCGCGTCGACACGCGCCCGTTTTTTAGATTTGTATGCAGATCGTCCGGTGCTGGTGATTGGAACTCACTTTTCCGGTCCAACGGCGGGAAAGTTGGTTCGCGATGGTGATTCGTACCGACTTGATTACTGAATTGGTCGATCGTCATGGGATCGAGACCGGGATGGACTGGATGGCGTGTTAGACTCGGTGGTCGCCTGCTGATCTAAGACAACTCTGGCTTCTCGGGATATTTATACGGCGCTTTCGCAGGCCGATTTCCGTTGGTTGTGGCTCGGCAGCTTGGGTTCCTCGTTTGCGATGAACATGCAACAGGTTGCGCGCGGGTGGTTCGTTTACGAATTGACTTCCTCGGCGGTCGACCTTGGATGGGTCACCATGTCCTTCATGATTCCCCAAGTGCTATTTTCGTTGTGGGGCGGGGTCCTTGCTGATCGGGTTTCAAAGAAATCAATACTTGTGGTCGCTCAATCCTTAAATGCGATCGCAACGCTCATCATGGCCTTCATCATCTTATCGGGGAACGTAGGTTTCTGGGATTTCATTGCGTTCGGGCTGTTTAATGGAATCGTATTGGCGCTATCGTTTCCAGCGCGAAATGCTTTCGTGCCCGATCTTGTGGATGAGCGCTTGATCTTCACTGCAATGGCGTTAACCACCACCAGCATGAATTTTGCACGAATCTTGGCGCCAGCATTTGCAGGCTTCTTGATCGCGTGGATCGCCGCAGGAGATACCACTAGTACCTTTGGCGTCGGTATTGTTTATGTCGTCATCGGGGGCTTGTATTTCCTTTCGGCTGTCACCATGTTGCTTGTCTCCAATCGGGGTCGGGCCGGGTCGCGCGATACGCGAAAACACCCGTTCATCGAAATCCTGGATGGCCTAAAGTACGTTCGAGCTCAGCCAACGGTTTACGCGCTGATCCTTCTTTCGATCGTGCCATTTATGTTTGGTATGCCGCTTAACACGCTGTTGCCGGCGTTTAACGAAGATATTTTGCTCGGCGGTCCGGACGATCTGGGCGTGTTGCTTTCGGCAATGGGTGTCGGCGCAATTCTCGGCTCGTTGATGTTGGCCGCCTCGGGCGACCTCAAACATAAAGGCACTTGGCTTGTGGTTACCTGCTTTGGCTGGGGCGTTTCGACCGTCCTATTCGGGATGGCTCCTAATTTATGGACAGCGGTCGTTGTCCTTGCATTGGTTGGCTGGTTGTCGTCCTGGAATATGTCTCTTAATCGTGGTCTGTTGCAGGTTCAAGTCGCCCAGCGTATGCGGGGGCGAATCATGAGCATCGATATGATGTCGCATGGACTGATGCCGCTCGGCGTTTTACCGGTAAGTATGATTGCAGATGCTTACGATATATCGACGTCGCTAATCGCGAGTGGAGCGGTCTTTGTAATCTTGATAGCACTCTTGGTGCTCGTCTCAACCCCCGTGCGAAAACTCGATTCGATGATGCTTGATGTTCGTCACTGAACCAATAATGCGAACGGATGTCGGCGCCAGCAGGGCGCTAACGGCGCGATTCGATAATGTCGTCAAGTACGGGCCGAATTTGGTCAAGGAAAAGCTTAGGATTTTCGCTCATCGGAAAATGACCGAGGCCGCTGAGGGTTCGGTAGCGGGCGCCGGGTATCATCGAAGCGAGCTCTGCTCCTTCAGCGGGCGTGCCGCTCCAATCGTATTCGCCGTTAAGAATGTCCACAGAACATAGTTCGGTATTGATCGCGTGTGCCGTATTTCGTACATCGTGGTCGATGGAGTAGTAGTAAAGGTCGCCCTTAAACACAGCCGGTGCACCCTGGCTATATACCCAACTCGTTTCGTGGCGCAATGCTTCCGGACTCGTTGGGGCCATCATGCCGTACATTAAATGGGCTTTGTAATCGTTGCCGATCTTGGGGTGGTAGAACTCATCAACAAAGCCTCCGGGCGTATAAGCAGAAGCTTCGAGCCCGACTACAGCACGGAACTCGTTTGGATGGTGTAACGCGAGATCGACGGCCAGGTGACCACCAATGGAACTCCCCATGTAGACGGGTCGATCAAGTTCAAGGGTGCGCGCAAGCGTGATCGGGACTTGCATCAGAAATTCTTTCTCGAGACGGTATTCTTCTTTCCACCATTCGGTATCAGTAGGTGGTACTGACTTTCCGTGGTAGGGGAGATCGTAGGCAATGAGACGAAATTTGGACCCTAGATAGTCATCCTCCATGATGTGTCGCCATTGCCGTCCATCGGCGCCCGCCGTGTGCTGTAAAAGTAAACCGATCTCTCCGGTACCTGCTTCTTCAAAGTAAAGGCGGTACTCCGTGTCGTCGATCGAAAGGTAGGTGTAACGCCCGGTCGCTGAATCAAACCTCGGCATTGCGCACCTCCCGGAGGATTTCGATCAAACGCCTGATGGCTGGGTAATAGGCGCAATAATTGTCGCGGTCTCCCGTGATTTCGAAACCGTGATGGATGGATGCCGGATAGAGATCTTGGTAAAACGGTTTCGGCATAGTCTGCAGAAGCTCGTCCCAGTCCTGTTGCGGCGCCGAAATCGCGAGGTCCGTTGGGCCACCACCGTGCCAGGGCTGAATCTCTTTGACCGTGCCGCCTTCGATATCGATGCGTGTTCTCTGATCGCCGATACTGATCCGCAGCGAGGAATTCCACATTCGAGCATGAATGCCAAATTCGCCGTCTGCGTTGGCTTTCGTTTTTACCCCGTCCCAGTCGAGCATCTTGTGACTCCCCTTTTCGTCACGTAGGGTAACTGATTTGGTTGTGGGGACGCTGCTGATGTCGTTGCGCATAGGTTTGGTTGCTGATACGCATGTGCCCGAAGCGCGCCACACGCTTTGGCCTCAGGTATATCGAGCGTTCGAAGGTGTCGATTACATCTTCCACGGTGGAGATGTCCACGACCTCGCCTTGTTAAGTGAATTCGAAAAGATTGCGCCGATATATTGTGCTCGTGGTAATGGCGAAGACGGGTCCGGAGGACGTCCGATTCAGCCAGAGGACGATCGAGTTCGTTATGCCTGGACGTTGGAGATGGAAGGGCTGGTTATTGGGCTCACCCACTACATACCGGCAGACGAACGCCCGCCAGATCATACGGTGGCGCGATGGTGCGAGCGTTACTTTCCAGAAAAAACACCGGACGTAATTATTTTTGGCGATACCCACACCGAGTTGATTCGAGACGTGGGTGGCATCCTATGCGTTAACCCCGGCTCACCAACGTACCCGCACAATTACGACACGCAGTTCGGGACACTAGGCTTTTTGGAATTAGATGCTGGGAAAGCCCATGCATCCGTATGGTTAATTAACGAGACCGGTATCGAACCATACGATTGGGACCATCCTCCCAAGTGGAAATTGTGACGCGAGCGGCCCGCCCCTCCCGTCGGCGGCTGGATGAATGAAACGAATGTACCTTCCATTCTCTTAAGCCACACCGGTGCCGCTTCTTGCCACCAAATCAACCTGGGCGAACATCCGCGATCAGAGGTCGAATCCCCGCATGGGGTTGATCGACGGCCAGCTGTCTTTGGTCGCTAGAATCGCTTCGCCGACCTCGTCGACTTCCCACGGCCCTTCGGCTTCATCCTTTTGCGCAATGGGCATCAAGTTCCAAGCAAGCATGGATACCCGATTCCCCGAGACGAGCCATGTCCGACCGGTCACTTCCTTGGCGTCGTCAGAGCAAAGCCAAACGACGGCTGGCGAGACGCGATCGGGTGGGATCTGATCTTTTACGGCGTCCGGCATAATGTCGTCGGTTAATCGGGACAACGCGGTGGGCGCCAAAATATTGACGTTAATCCCGTACTTCATCCCTTCAAGGTAGAGGCACCTTGCCATGCCGGCAATCCCGGCTTTGGCGGCACCGTAATTGGTTTGACCAAAGTTTCCTAATAATCCCGAGGTGGAACTGGTGACCACGATACGGCCGCCTTCACCTTGTTCAAGCATTTGGTCGTAGGCGGCTTTGGTCGTTAGGTACGTGCCTTTGAGGTGCACGTTGACGACGACGTCCCACATATCTTCGTCCATGTTCTTGAAGCTCTTGTCTCGAAGAATGCCTGCATTGGCGATCAAGATGTCGAGCTTGCCAAAACTGTCAACACCCGCCTTAACCATATTGCGAGCATCTTCTGGGACGGCGACATTACCGTAATCTGCCACGGCTTCACCGCCCGCTTCTTTGATTTCCTGGACGACGGTATCGGCCATGTTTGTGCCAGAGCCGCTTCCGTCTCGTGCACCACCCAGATCGTTGACGACGACCGCCGCGCCCTCACTTGCAAGTAGGCGAGCGTGGGTCCGACCAAGACCTCCCCCGGCACCGGTTACCAGCGCAACCTTCCCATCCAACATACCCATGTCGTCCTCCGTTAGAATCGTTACTCGTATCGCGAGGTCGGTAAGTGTCTTCGACCCGCGGTTGGGTGAAAGGTAAAGTGGGAGGCGTTTTGGATCAACTATTTGATTTTACGGACAAGGTCGTCCTTGTAACGGGTGGAAGTCGAGGATTGGGTCGGGCGATGGTTCTCGCGTTTGCCGAACGGGGGGCCGATGCCATCATTACCAGCCGTAAGCAAGACAATTGCGAGCGTGTGGCAGAAGAGGTTGGTGCGATGGGCCGACAAGCGCTCGCGTATGGGTGCCATGTTGGCCATTGGGAAGAGATCGATGCACTGGTCGAGGCCGCCTACGAACGTTTTGGCAAGGTAGACGTGTTGGTGAATAACGCGGGTATGTCACCGCTTTACCCAAATCTGTCGGCGGTTACCGAAGAACTTTTCGATAAAGTTGTCGGCGTCAATCTCAAGGGCCCGTATCGCTTATCGGCGTTGATTGGCGAGCGCATGGCAGCGGGTGATGGCGGAGCAATCATCAACGTAAGTAGCAACGCGGCCGTTCAACCGACGCCTAATTCGGAACCTTATGGGGCGTGTAAGGCGGGCATCAATTCGCTGACGCTTTCACTTGCCCATGCCTTCGGCCCACGCGTTCGTGTCAACTGTATTCAGCCGGGCCCGTTCTTGACGGACATATCGAAGGCCTGGGATATGGATGCTTTCAACAAGCGCGCAAAGACTAATATTGCCCTGCAGCGAGGGGGCGAGGCCGATGAAGTCGTGGGTGCTGCGCTCTATTTGGCGGGACCTACTGGTAGTTATACAACAGGCGCTGTGATCGCCATTGATGGCGGCAGCAGAGTCTAAACTCGTGGTATCGGTGCGGAATCGCTAATGGAGCGCTTTGACTACTTTGTCGGCTAGGTTGCAACCGGTCAGTTCCTCGTAGGTGGCAAGCCAGCCAGGATTCGCAATATTGATGTCGAGCAGGTAGGGGTGCGCGACATCGATTGTGGCGAATTGAACCCCGTGCGCGTTAAGCCAGCGAACGCAGGTTTCAACCAGCTCCTGTTCGGCGGAAGTCGCTTGCACGACGGTGGGTTCGGAGCCCGCGGCGAGATTGCTTCTGTGATCGGCATGGCTCTTTCCGTAGACGCCGATCACCTGAGACCCGGCAATAAGAAAACGCTTTTCATCCTGTGTGTCGACTTGCTGCTGCAACATGGCAAACCCAGAGCGCGTTAGATGTTCAACGATGGCGCGATGGTTACTGTCGGTCTTGGTGAGGGTAAATACATCCCGTCCAAAACTGCCCGCGGTAGGCTTCCCTATCCAGGAACCCCCTCGCTCGATCGCGCCGGTGAGTGTCGGAGCATCGGCGCTGACGATGGTTCGGGGATGGTGTTGACCAAGGTCTCCGAGAACGAGGTGAGGCTTCCCGTGCAGATAGACGAAGGCGTCGACGTCGTTGACGAACCGCGATTGCTTCACGGTACGGAGAAGTTGCATGCGATCGAGGAACGTTGCTTGATCGCCGAAACCTACGATCCATATGCGATCAAATTGGTCGAAGGTGTGTCGAACCCCGTTGCGATCACTTGCGGTGAGTTGGTTATCAATTATTTCCAAACTCGCGTGCTCGACGTGCTCGACTGACCAGCCCTGGTTAGCGAATTCCTTGGCTAACCGTTCTTGATTGTCGTTAAGACGCTTCCCGTCGAATGCGGCAACAAAACAGATCCTCATAAACTCTGACGCGGTCTTTGGTATGGAGCCTCATTGTTACCGGCTCGTCGCGACGCAGCAAACTTGCGCGGAGTCTGGTGACGGCCATTGCTACTGTATGATGGAATCATGCTAGAAGATTACACGTTGGAGAGTTCGTCGGTGCCCGTGCATACGATCACGGCCCTCGATGATGCCGAGAAGGAGGCACTGCGGGACGAAATTCGGTCGCTGCTTGAGCTTCAGAATGCGGTCATGGTCGCGCATTACTACGTCGACGGCGATATTCAAGATCTCGCCGAGGAGACCGGTGGTTGTGTCGCGGATTCACTTGAAATGGCGCGGTTCGGTCGTGATCATCCCGCGCCAACTTTGGTCGTGGCGGGTGTTCGTTTCATGGGCGAAACCGCCAAGATCCTTGCACCGCAAAAACGTGTTTTGATGCCCAACTTAGCGGCCGAATGCTCGTTGGATATTGGGTGCCCTCCCGATGAATTTGAAGCGTTGGTGGCAGCGCACCCCGACCGAACCGTGGTTGTCTACGCGAACACGTCGGCGCGGGTCAAGGCTCTTTCCGATTGGGTGGTTACGTCGAGTGTGGGATTGCGAATCGTTGAACATCTCACGGCAAACGACGAAAAAATCCTTTGGGCGCCCGATCAGCATCTCGGCGCATACATCAAAGCCGAGACTGGCGCCGATATGTTGCTGTGGCGCGGAGCCTGCGTTGTCCATGAAGAGTTCAAGGCGACAGCGTTGGCTGATCTACGGCGCGTGTATCCGGAGGCAGGGATCCTGGTCCATCCAGAATCTCCGGCCGCAGTGGCGGCCATGGCGGATTGTGTTGGTTCGACGAGTCAGATTCTAAAAGCGGCTAGCGACCTGCCTCACGATACCTTCATTGTCGCAACGGATCGGGGATTGTTTCATAAGATGCGAAAAGCGAATCCTCAAAAACGGTTTATCGAGGCGCCCACGGCAGGCGATGGGGCGACTTGTCGTAGTTGTGCGCATTGTCCTTGGATGGCGATGAATGAGTTGCGGGAATTACGCGATGCGCTTCGTGATGGAAGCAATGAGATTCTTGTCGACACCGAAACGGCGGAGCGTGCGATGCTGCCCCTGCAGCGAATGTTAGATTTCCCCACCGCGTGAACTGAGAACCGAACTAATCAAGTTTTCCGGGCGGCTTCTGCTTCGGTTCGAAGATCTGAAAGTCGTTGCTCGAGACTTGCCGTTAGGCGTTGACTGGGCTTGGTAACGAGGCTTAGCGCGTATTGAAGATGCTGAATAGCATTCTGGTAGTCACCATTTAAAGCGAAGAATTCGGCCCTCGCCCGGTGGACACCCACGATGTCACCGGCGAGCCCGGCGGTTTCGGCGAGGTCGTACCAGACGTCGACGTCGTCTTGGTTGATCGTCGCTTGGCGCCAGAGAACGTCCTTGGCGTCGTCGTGACGTTGACTGGCGTTGAGTGCGCGGGCGTAAAGAATCGCAAAGGGTGGGTTGTCGGGGTTGATGACCAGGCGATGTGCAAGCAAGTCAGTGGCTTCCTCAATCTTATCGGCGTTGATGAGAAGTTCGGCGAACGTCGCGCAAAGAAGAATGCTGCCGGGATCTTCTTGATGGAGCGTTTGCGCCAGCATGAGAGCTTCGTCATGCATTCCTGCGCGGTCGTTCGCAAGCGCGAGCGCATAGTCGTTGACGACGTCGCTGTCGACGGTGTTCTTTGCCTCTTCCAACGCCTTAGCGCCGTTTTCGGCGAAATGCATTCGTACCCGAGCACGCATCAGCTGGTATTCCAGCGAGCTCGAAACCGGTTTTTCTTCGTAGTTCGCTGATTGATTACGAGCATCCGTAATACGTTTTTCGGTGATTGGGTGGGATAGTAAGAATTCGGGAGGTCGCTCGGTGAAGCGATACGCACGTTGCATGCGCGTGAACATTCGCGACATTGCGTCGGTGTCGAGTCCCGCCCGCCAAAGCGTCGTCAATCCAATGCGATCTGCCTCTTGCTCTCGCCCGCGGCTGTACCGGAGTCGCTGACTCTGAGCAATTGCTTGAGCGCCGCTTATGGCGGCCATACCTGCTTCGGATGACCCTGCCGCCATGATGGCGGCGCCAGCAAGAAATCCAATGAGGGTCGGTAACGTCATCCGTTGTTGGGCTTCCACACCTCGGGCGAAGTGCCGTTGACTAAGGTGTGCCAATTCGTGCGCGAGCACTGACGAATATTCGTGTACGTCCATCGCATGCAGGAATAATCCCAGATTGATGCCGATGATCCCGCCGGGGGCCGCGAACGCGTTGATCTGCTCGGCGTCGATCAATACGGGATAGAGTAAAACTTGCTTAAGTTGGGAGTGCGTGGCGAGTTCGTAGAGTTGGAGTTTGGTGTAGTACTTGAGAATGGGGTCGGCAATGGTAGGCATTTGCGACCGAACTTGCTTTAGGAATTGCTGACCTAATCGGCGCTCCATTTCGGGTGAGATGATGGCGGACGAGGTGTCGCCGAGTTCGGGTAATTCAGCGCGAGGCGCTGCGAATATCGCGGTTGTCAGAGCGATTCCGCTGACCAGAGCGAGAAGCGTTTTCATGCCGAGAATCATACAACGAATGTTTTCCGGTGGTGGTTAACTGGAGGCCGTTCCAGGTGCAGCGTGTAGGTATGCGATACTTCAATGCTATGTCTCACGACGAGCCATTAATCCTTGACACAAAGGGTCTTAATTGCCCGATGCCGCTACTCAAGGCGAAGAAAGCGTTGAATGAACTTGCAGCCGGATCGCTCTTGCGCGTGTTGGCCACCGACCCGGGTTCGGTGAAGGATTTCCGCGTTTTTGCAGCGCAAAGTGGCCACAAGCTGCTCGAATCAAACGACGACGACGGCACGTACAGCTATCTCCTAGAGAAAAGACCTGACCGATGAAATTCGTTGACGTCATTAGCGGTTGGGTCAATCGCCACTTTTCGAACGAAGAAGCGATCTATCTGGTGCTGTTTATCGGCCTCATTTTTGGTTTGTTGGCAGTATTTGGTACCTACCTAGCGCCAGTGATCACGGGTCTTATCGTCGCTTTTCTGATTCAAGGTATCGTCGTTCGCTTGGTTGCTTGGGGATTGCCAGAAGTGCTTGCGATTGGCGTCGTGATGATTTTATTCCTCGGCGCCTTGGTTGCCCTGTTCGTGGGCATATTGCCGTTGGTATGGCGCCAGATGAACCAGACGGTTGATGCGATGCCTGGCATCATCGATCGGATTGCCGAACTCGTCAGCGACCTATCGGCCACCTACCCAACACTCTTTTCAGAGGAGACCGTCAGCGCTTGGTTGTCGACGGCGAACGCGCAACTCACCGAATTGGGCGGCATCTTCCTGCAGGCGCTTGTTGGCCAACTGCCAAATGCTTTTGGGCTCGTCATCTTCCTTCTGCTCGCGCCAATTTCGGTCTTCTTTTTTCTCAAGGACCGAGATCGCTTGGTGAGTTGGTTCAGTGGTCTATTGCCAAGAAACCGACCACTACTTGAGCGGGTTGGCGCCGAAATGACGGAGCAGATAGGCAATTATGTTCGGGGCAAGGCGGTCGAAATTCTTATTGTCGGTGTGGCGACGTACATTGTTTTTGCTTGGCTCGGTCTTAACGATGCAGCCCTTCTCGGATTGCTTGTCGGACTTTCAGTGTTGGTTCCCTTCGTGGGTGCAGCCGTTGTCACACTACCCGTAGTCGCCGTCGGGCTATTGCAGTTTGGCTGGTCGGCTAACTTTTTTTGGATCGTTATTGCCTACCTTGCCGTTCAAGCCGTCGACGGCATGATCCTGGTACCGAAGCTATTTTCCGTGGCGGTCAATCTCCACCCCATCACGATCATTGTCGCGGTGTTGGCGTTTGGCGGTGTTTGGGGATTTTGGGGCGTATTTTTCGCGATTCCGTTGGCGACGCTCGTGAAGGCCATTTATGTCGCTTGGCCGCGACCGGCTGGCGCAGGTGGCGAGGACGACGCGATCTTGTGAAGCCCGATAGCCGCCTTTACCATACCGCCCTGGTCAAGAGGTAGATGGACATGTTGAAGGGCAGTTGTGTCGCGCTCGTGACCCCCATGACGTCTTCCGGTGAGGTGGATTGGGATGCGCTTGGACGCCTTATCGATTGGCATCTGGAGAGCGGAACGCATGGCATCGTTCCGGTGGGTACCACGGGCGAATCCGCCACGCTAACACCCGTTGAACATAAACGCGTCATTGAGGTTACGGTCGAGCACGTCGGCGGCCGGGTCCCGGTCATCGCGGGCACGGGGGCCAATGCTACGGCCGAAGCCATCGAGTTAACGGACGCCGCGAAAACGTCGGGGGCTGATGCTTGTTTATTGGTTACTCCTTATTACAACAAGCCGACCCAGGAAGGTCTCTACCGGCACTATTGCGCCATTGCCGACGCCGTCGACATCCCCATGGTTTTGTATAACGTACCGCCACGCACGGCGTGCGATATGCTGCCCGAAACCGTTGCCCGGCTGGCGTCTGTCGAGCAAATCATAGGCATCAAGGAAGCATGTGGGGATGCCGAACGGGTCGGCGCTATTCGTGCATTGGTGGATGATGAATTCATTGTCCTGTCGGGTGAGGATGCCCAGACCCTGCGTATGATGGAACTCGGTGCCGTCGGGACGATTTCGGTATCTGCCAACGTGGTTCCAGGGCTGATGGCGGCTTTTTGTGACTGCTATTTGAACGGGGATCATGTTGGGGCGGCCGAGTTGGACCAACGGCTGCAGCCAATCCACGAAATTTTGTTCGTCGAAACCAGTCCGACGCCGACGAAGTGGGCACTGCAACAGATGGGAAGGATCGATGAGGGTATTCGACTGCCGTTGATACCGTTGTCCGAGACGCATCACGACGAAGTGAGGCAGCGCTTGACTGCGATAGGCGCTTTATGAGGGACGGCCCCATGAGTGCTTTCGCCACGTTATCGATGATGCTTGTCGGTGCGTTCTTGGTGGCAGGATGCAGTCTGCTTGGGGAGGATCGTGCCGTCTTTGGCAGCACGAAGGACGATTATCTCGAAGCCAAAGAAGCGCCGGCGTCGCTCATTGTTCCGGAGGATTTAGATCCATCCGCGGTCCGGGATTCTTGGCCGATTCCGGTCATCGAATTGCGACCATTACAAAAGGTTTTTCCGGATCAGGCACCGATGCCCACTGCGCTGTGGGGCCGTGAGGACGACAGCTCGATTCGTATCAAGAAACTGGGTGAACGTCGTTGGATCGTTGTCGGAGAAACCCCCGATCAGGTCTGGCCAGTGGTCAAACAATTTCTTGCTGACAACGGTGTCGGTATCGCCGGACAGCGGGCCCAGGAAGGCCTTATTTTTTCTGAGGCGTTGACGGTTGAGGATGAAGAATACGCCGACGTTGTGCGTGCGGTGCTTCGGAACACAAAACGCGAAGCGGGCAGTTTTGACGGTATCGATCAGATTCTTTTTCGGGTCGAACAGGGAATTCGGCGTGGATCTGCTGAGGTCCACGTTCGCCACGTTGATGAAAAAACAAGTCCGGATAAATTCGATTGGCCGGAGAAATCGTCGACGGTCGCGATCGAGGCTGAGCTTGTGAACGAGCTCGGAGCCTATTTCGCTGCTGGTCTTGCGCAACCGAGCGTGTCGATTGTTGGACGCCAAATTTCAACGGGTAGCAAGGCCGCGGTGGTGCGCGACGATAAGGGCTATCCGGTGCTGCATCTGAACGTGGATTTTGAACGAGCCTGGGCAACTGTCGGAAAAGCGTTAGAACGTTCGGAAATGAACGTCACCGCATTACATCGGGACGAAGGTTACTTCGAGGTCGACATCGATACCGAAATCCTCACGGGCGAGTCCGAAGGTTTGTTCCGACGCATGATTCCAGGTCGGGCCGATCGTTTTTCAGACCACTCCGTTATTGTCCGGATCGATGCTGTGGAAAATGGGCACGACGTCAATGTTCGATCGCTCAACGGCGGTCCGGTTTCGGTCGAATTAGGCGAACAGATCCTGGTGATGTTGCGGGAGTTTGCTGCCTGAACAGGCGAATAGAGTCGGATCTTTTTACTTCGAAAGCGCGTGTTGAGACCATTCGCTTTGCCTCGCTTGGTAGCGGTAGCGGGGGCAACGGGACGGTGGTCCAAGGCGGTGGGACCACGGTGCTGGTGGATTGTGGTTTTAGCGTCAAACAGACGACGGGTCGGCTCAAGACGCTGGGGGTCGCCGTCGAGACGATCGACGCCCTGCTCGTGACCCATGAACACGGGGATCATGTGGGCGGAGTCATTCCGCTCGCGCACCGATTTGATTTACCTGTCTATGCTTCACATGGGACCCACCGAGCGCTCGCTGAACGGGATCTAGATCAACGTCTGGCGCGGGCCATTGTCCCGGCCGAAGGGCTCGCTGTGGGCGACCTGGCCGTGCTCCCGGTACCGGTACCCCACGACGCGCGGGAGCCGACGCAGTATGTGATCAGTCATGCCGGCATGGTCGTGGGCATTCTCACGGATCTGGGGCATGTCACGCCCTTCGTGGTTGAGAGCTACCGCAAATGCAATGCGATCCTGGTGGAAAGCAATCACGACGCTGAAATGTTACAGAATGGCAAATACCCGCCGCGGTTGAAGCGACGTATTGCGGGCAAGTTTGGGCACTTATCCAATGCGCAAACAGCGGGGTTTCTGGAAGAAGTCGTCCACGACGGGTTAACCCACGTCGTCATTGGACACATCAGCGAGCAAAATAATGCCAACGAGCCACTACAAAGCACGTTTCGGGAGTTCGAGAAGCTTATCCCAAACTTTGCGTACGCGACCCAAACGCATGGCATTGGTTGGACGCAGCCGATAGCGGTCGTATGAGTGACGCGGTCTTGTCTTTTGGTATTGAAAACTGACCGTTAACAACTGTGAGATAATCGAAGACCTAGCAAGTAAGGTTCGTTCAGGAGGAAAAGGAATGTTTTCCAATCATTATTTCCTTAATTCGACGTGGCGTGTTGTGGTGGCGTCGTGCCTAGTCGTTACCCTTGTCAGCGGGGTACATGCGGCAACGACCGACGCGTTTGGTGGCAAAAAGGATGTTGAGGATCCCTACAAAGCGCGATTGATGGATCAACTCACCAAACTTGATCTGAAACCTGACCAGGTGGAAGCCTTTCAAGAAGGCGTGAATGAGTATTTTGCAGAGCGAAATGGGGCCCAACGGCGGATTGGCCGGCAGGGAGGCGCGATTGATGTGCGAGTGCGCCGGGACTTGCGGCGGGTGGAAAACCGAGCCGTTGAGGCGATGGCGTCGATATTGACGACTGAGCAGCTCGAAAAGTATCGGCGGTT
>CAJWCW010000050.1 GCA_913030615.1 uncultured Gammaproteobacteria bacterium
GATGCGTATCGTCCGGCGTTTTCCGTCGCGCTGGATACGGTTTAACTTGAGGTGAGTTTGTGAGACTGGCGTACCTGTTGTTGCCATTGCTGTTGGTAGGCTGTGGGGAATCCACCGAACAAGCAGAAACCAACATCGGTAAAGAAACCTATCTTCGATATTGTTTCTCTTGTCACCAAGCGGGCGTTGCCGGCGCGCCTTCACTGGGGGATGTTGAGTCCTGGGCTCCACGACTTGATAAGGGCAGGGCAGCATTGTTGCAAAGTGTGATTGACGGGATCCCACCTGCGATGCCCATCAGAGGATTGTGTAATTCGTGTTCGGATGAAGAGCTGGCAGCATCTGTAGATTACATGCTCAACGCGGTCCGTGAGAACGCACGTGACGCGGGGTCTCTCTGAGTCCTGAGTCGCGCGTCGTACTGTTGGAGGCTCAGGTAGCCAGATCCTTTGCGATCCGGACGACGGCTTCTGTTATTCGGGTTATTCGATCCAAGTCGATACTGTGTGGCCACCTGTCGTCGGGATGGTGAAACCAGCGATTCGACCCGAGCAGGGATAGGTACTGCCCACCTTCATCATAAATGTTGCAAGCTTCGCCGCCGGGCCGAGTACCAATGGACGTGGACGAGCCGGGATGGATATCGACGGCTGCGAGATGAGTGATACCCATCGTACTAAGCTCATCGTTTGAAGGTTGAAATCGGAGAATTGAGTCGACGGCGGCAAGGTTTGCGCCCAGGTGAATCCAGGAGTGAGCTGAAGCACCTAAATTCTTGTGCTCCCGCAGATAATGCTCGAGACCGGTGTGACCTAGTTCGTGTCCGGTGTTGGCGGTGAATAGAACGTTCCGCCGCGGGGGATTGGCCGCAAAGTGCCGAACGCAAGCTAACCAAGCGACGATGCCACCGGAACGCTCTGCAGTACAAGTCCACCAAGCGCTTTTTGGGGTCATGATCACGAGAGGTGCGAGGCTAGGATCCGCACCACGAACGGTCGTTTGAACGTTGGATGCTTGCGTGGATTGCCGATCGATTTCGAAAGACATACGGCCGGTGAGTCCGTTGGTAGCGGCTCTCATCAGACTATCTTTATGGCGACCATCAACCTGCAGAACAGGGGGTCCGTAAGCCCGAGAAAATTGATCTGCGTTCAATAGAGACAATCCCTCGGTTCCGCCTTCGGAAATAGCGACGATGCCCCGATGCAGACTCTTCTCTCGAGCCTGGAGCAACGCTTCGGTCCCCGGATGCCGGGCACTCGGGCTGAACGCGGTAACGCCAATGCCTTTACCCATTGCCAGGGGGTGGAGCGGAGCTTCAATCAGAGGCGAAATCAAACAATCAAATAGTGGGACGCCATCAAGGCATTGTTCGTCGATTGTTATCGAGCATTTCTGCGGGACGAGTCGATCGAACGAAAGAGCGTCGATATGAGGGACTGCTCCGACCGCCGCAATCGCGCTAGCGAGCCAGGCGGACGTCGCAGCGTCTCCAGAACTACCCGTTCGGTGATCTAATATCTCATCCCATGCGGTTATGTCAGCTTGGACGGTGTGTTGCATTGGCCCGGCAAGTTTTATCGAGACCGTAAGGTTACCTCGGCGGGCGGGAAAGGGAACTGCGTTGGTTGCGCCGTGTCTCCTATTCGTAAGTAATTGGCAGGCATAATGCGTGTAATCGATCGAAACGTTTATTCGCAGGCCCGTTAAATGACGAATAATCAGGCGCGAAAGGAAATTCTGGATCCCGTGAACACTCGTAGCACGCGGGATCCAAGATCGCGAAAGTGGATGGCGTGGGTCAACAAGGGATTAGCTGCGAGTATCCACCGGGACGTTTTTGACACCCTTTTCGATCGGGAAGACCTCTTGGATGGAGCGCGCAGCGCGTCAGGGTTTCAAGATTTCGGATCGCTGGATTTCATTGAACCCCTCGATCTCTTGCTGGAGGGCTACGACCAAACTTCCGCGCTCAACCCGGTAGGGCGTCTCGCAGCTAGATGGTATCTGATGCGCCTCTTATGTAATCGGTTGCGCTTCGAAGCGATATGGCAGAACAATCTTCGCATTGCTACACAGAATGTTCGTCGGCCGATTTTCATTCTCGGTTTACCGCGGACGGGGTCGACCTTGTTACACGAGGTGTTGGCATTGCATTCAGCGTTGCGCGCACCAAGTTTTTGGGAGTCAACATTCACTCCCAGGCGCGATCCCACGGACTTATATCGGGTAGTGGCCGCGGCAGGACAGATTAATTTAGCCAATCGGATGGCCCCCAATTTGAAGGCCATTCATCGTCTCGGCGCGCGACTGCCCCACGAATGCGTAACCATCCAAGCGCACGCCATGCGTAGCATCCAATTTCATGCAGCACATCGTGTTTCCAAATACAACGGATGGCTGCAGACGTGCGATTGGGAACCGGCTTATCGGTGGCACGCCCGGTATCTGAAGGTTCTTCAATATGGCGAGAACGAGGCGCGTTGGTTGTTAAAAGCGCCTGGGCATATGCTCGGACTGACGGCGTTGAATCACGTGTATCCCGATGCAAAATTTATCCAATTGCACCGGGATCCGGTCGAAGTGATCCCCTCCATGGCGAGCCTGTCGGTTGCGC
This sequence comes from uncultured Gammaproteobacteria bacterium, assembly GCA_913030615.1. GTDB lineage: Bacteria > Pseudomonadota > Gammaproteobacteria > Pseudomonadales > Azotimanducaceae > UBA11889. The sequence goes on from CAJWCW010000050.1 coordinate 2,618, forward strand.
TAAGAACCGCTTTCAGTGACACCCTAGATGAACGGGAAATAGGTCGTGATACTGTGGACCAGTGGAGTCGGGGCCTAGCGCACACCCTTCGTCTACGAAAACAAAATGCTGACCTAGACGCACGCTTCATTGATATCAATTATAAAAAACTGGTGAGTCATCCGATGGAGGTTGTTGGTCGGATACTAGAATTTACGGGATTGTCGTCCACGGCTAATTTTGAGCGGAAGGTGGAGCAGCACCACGTGCGAAACAAAAAAGGACGACACGGAGTTCATGAATACAGCTTAGACCGCTTTGGACTTAAGCGAAGCGAATTAGACGATCGTTTTGCCGAGTACCGGGCGGAGCACCTTCGGATCTAGACGACAACATTATTACCCGAGGTCATCGAAAGTCCTCAAGTAGAGACCGGCGCTCACTGTCATCTAAAACGGTCTCACAGAACATGGCTTCATGATCGATACCTAGCCGAATCGATTGATCGTTACGGATCGCTTCGATGTCGTTGGCCGTAAATTCGAAACGCAAAAAGTGCACGGCTGCTGTTTTGTTGGCGTTGGTTCGGTCGAGGTCCTCGTTGGCGATGGCGAAATGACGGGGACAGCCTTCAACATTCACCCAAACTCTGTGCTCGATGCCTCGCAATTGAGACAGTGCTATCGCGCGCCTCGCCGGATCGGGATATTCGAACAACAGCGTGGCTTTCCAATTGGAGCCGTCAGGAATCAGCGGATTGTATGTGGCGATTTCTTCCATAATGGCGACGGGTTCGAAAATCCGCTCGACTCGCAGCATTTCTTGAACTTGATACTTCATCGTTAGGAAGTCTTCGAAGAGAAGTGTCGCGTGTGCAGATAAGGCGATGCGTCGAGCGTGCTTGTGGGCGATAACCTGCCGCCTAAAAGACTCGCGTTCGACCGCATACTCCTCGAGGCTCCAGAGTACTTCCCGCGAGAGTTTTTCCATCAAACCAACCCGTACGCGCGCGACAGCATCTCGATCGGATGTTCCGATTGGGAACCATCATCCTTACCGTGTTGTATAAGGCGTCCCGCCATCGGACAGTCGGATCCGTAGGTGTTGGCGTTCGCTTGAGTGACTTGTCGAATCACCGGGCCAGCGATTTTCATGGCGGCCTCGTGCGTTTCCTTTTTTACGGCATAGGTTCCATCGTGACCCGAACAGCGTTCAATGATGGATACCTCGGTGTCGGGCACCAGAGACAAAAACTCGCGCGTCTTTTGGCCGATGTTCTGGACCCGTTGGTGGCAGGCTGCGTGGTAGGCCACATCCCCTAGAGGTTCGACGAAGTCAACACATGCTAGGTCGTCTTTATAGCGCAAAAGAAGAAACTCGAAGGGGTCAAAAAAGGCGGCTTTGACCTTCATGACGTCATCGTCTTCGGGGAACATGAACGGAATCTCTTGTCGGTACATCAATGTGCACGATGGAACAATGGACATGAGATCGTAGCCGTCATCGATCGCTTGCATGAAAACAGGTAAATTTTTGGCTTTTTGCACTGCTACGGCGGAGAGGTCGCCCAGTTCGAACTTGGCCATCCCGCAGCACTGGCTGTTTTTGAGTATTCGTACGGGCACACCGTTATGGATCAGTACGCGAATGAGAGCTTGAACGACATCGGGTTCACTATGATTTCCGTAACAGGTGACATATATCGCGACTTTCCCCGTGGTATTGGAACCGGGTCGTATCTCAAGATCGGAGCCTATTTCCCCGGCGACGCGACGGTTGAGAGTTTGCCTATTAAAATGCGGCAAGGGAGCTTCGGCGTGTATCCCGGCAACGCGCTCACCGAGTTTTCGCAACGGCTTATTTCGTTGAATCAGGTTCATGATAGGGGCGGCTGCGGGAAGCGACCCCACTTTAAAGAGGTCGCCGGTGCTAGAGATCAGTCGGTCTCTCCATGAGGCCCCTTCTTCAACGAACTTTCGAGCCTTAGCTCTGAGCATCAAGTGAGGAAAGTCCACGGCCCATTCATGTGGCGGAAGATAAGGACATTTGGTTTCGGCGCAGAGGTCACACAAGTAGCACTGATCGACGACTTTGCCGTAGTCCGATCTTTCAACTCCGTCGACTTCCAATGTGTGCGAATCGTCGACTAGATCGAATAGTGTCGGAAACGCGTTGCAAAGACTCACACAACGTCGACAACCGTGGCAGATCTCAAATACCCGTTCGAGTTCTGCATCAACGTCGTCGTGATCGACATAGGAGTCGCTTTGCCAGTCGATCGGCTGGCGTCTAGGAGCTTCGAGGTTACCTTCTCGAACTGGCATAGTCTTTTCCATTACGAAAAAAGGGGCCGATCGGCCCCTTTTTTTAGTTTGGTGCGCTGTTATTCCATCGCGTCTAATGCTTTTTGAAAGCGATTAGCGTGAGACCGTTCGGCTTTCGCAAGCGTTTCGAACCAGTCGGCAATCTCATCGAATCCCTCGTCACGCGCCGTAGCGGCCATACCCGGGTACATATCCGTGTATTCGTGGGTTTCGCCAGCTACCGCAGCTTTCAGGTTATCGCTGGTCCTGCCAATGGGTAATCCGGTTGCTGGATCGCCGATGGCTTCCATATATTCGAGGTGTCCGTGTGCGTGCCCGGTTTCTCCCTCGGCAGTGGATCTGAAAACTGCTGCAACATCGTTTTCGCCCTCGACGTCGGCCTTCGCGGCAAAATAGAGGTAACGACGATTCGCTTGCGATTCTCCGGCGAATGCGTCCTTTAGATTTTGCAGCGTATTGCTGTCATTAAGATCCATGGTTCTATCCCTTCAATTAGCGATCGACTGACGTAGACCAGTATACGGTTTGTCGAAACGATTTCTATTTATAACTGAGCCCTCAGTGTGGACACCATATTATCAATGCGTTTTCGTTAATACAGCCTTGGGAAGGTAGGGTGCGGAAGGAGAATTATGCTGAACGAGACCGAACCCGGTTGGTAGACTCGACCGAAACGAACGGGTTGTGTGTTGGAGCTCTGGGTACCGATAACGATCGCGGCCGCATTGTTGCAGAACCTGCGCACTGCGCTGCAACAGCAGTTGACCTCGGTCTTGGACGCAACCGAGGCGAGCTACATTCGCTTTTGTTACGCCGTTCCCTTCGCGTGGGTGTACTTTGCCGCACTGACCTTGGCTGGATTCCGACCACCAGAGCTGTCGTGGGATTTTTTTGGGCAGGTGTCGATGGGCGCCGTCTGCCAGATCCTGGGAACCGTGGCGTTGATTCGGTCGTTTCAGACGCGAAACTTCGCGGTGGGAACCGCGTACTCCAAAACGGAGACCGTGCAAGCCGCGTTGTTCGCTGCGGTCATCTTGGGCGAAAGTATGAATCCGGTCGCTCTGACTGGAATTCTCGTGAGCTTATTGGGCGTTGTTTTGTTGTCGACGTCGGAGGGATGGCGGGCGTTGTTGCATGTAGGGCCTGGGCCAGCTCTTTGGTATGGGATGGGGGCAGGTGCGGGTTTTGGCATTTCCGCGGTGTTGTATCGCGGAGCCGCGTTGTCGCTACCGACCGGAGATTTCTTGGTCCGGGCTTCCATTACGTTGGTTGCCGCGACAACCATCCAAACCGTGGGTATGGGTGTGTATTTATTTTTGCGTAATCGGAACAGCTTGGTACTCGTTGGCCAAGTTTGGAAACGGGGCGTTTGGGTTGGGTTAGCGGGGATGTTGGCATCCGCTGGATGGTTCACCGCGATGACGCTTGAACGCGCGGCGTATGTACGTGCGCTCGGCCAAGTCGAATTACTTTTCGCTTTTTTCGTTACTTTGGTCATATTTCGTGAAAAAGTACGCACGAGCGAATTGCTCGGTGCGGCCGCCGTCGTTCTAGGTCTGGTACTGCTGCTTATCTAACAGGACTCATATGCCGGAAGTCGAAATCGTGATGCATGGGCGTTGGGCGGAGTTGATCCTTAACCGCCCGGAACGGCGTAATGCAATCAACGGACCGTTAGGTCTTGGGTTGTCCGAGGCTCTTAGAACCATAGATTCGGATCCCCAAATCCAGGCCGTTCTGTTACGGGGCGCTGACGGCGCTTTCTGTTCGGGTCTCGACCTGAAGGAATTCAACGCTGAGCCGCCTCCTGAGTGGTTGGTTCGATTTGGCGATATTTGGCGCGCGACCCATAAAGCGCTATTTCATTTGAAAAAACCGCTGGTGGTGGCCTTGGAACGGTTCGCCATCAATGGTGGTGCGGCTCTTGCGCTCGCCGGGGACTTGATGCTCGTCGGTCGAGAGTCGTTTCTTCAAGTGGGTGAAGTTCGGCAAGGAATGGCCGCACCTTACAACATGGCGTGGCTGCGACTTCGGCACTCCGCGGCCGTGACCGCGAGACTGACGCTCACCGGGCGCCGCTTTTATGGTGCTGAATTAGTAGATATGGGCGTTGCCTACGCTGCTCCAAAAGAGGGCAGCGTTGTCGCTGAGGCAATAACACTAGTGGAAGAGCTGGTCGAGTATCCGGATCAAGCACTTGAACGCATTAAGACAACCATACGCGCGTACGACGACGAAAGTGCAGACACTTGGTTTGACCGGGCTACGCGAGCGACTACGGGCGCTGGGTCACCGCCGCGTGCAGTTACGTAACCGCGGTAGGAGATGTGGCGGATCAGGGTTTTCGTCGAAAGCCACAAAGTAAATCTTCTGGAAATTCATCGTTAATGCGCGCCCATTCGATTCGAAGCCAGGGTGTGAAGTCGTTCGGTGTTTGTTCAATACGTCGATTTAGTTCACGGGACGAGACCCATTCCCATGCTTGAATTTCGTTCGTGTTGACGAAGGGTTCACTATCGACCTGTCCCGCATACACGGAACAGAGCTCGTGTTCCGTGCCTAATTCGTTGTAGCTGGCCCGGTACTCGAACTTAAAAAGAAAAGTAAGATGGGTCTCTAGTCCGAGTTCTTCCGCTACGCGCCGGCGGGCCGCGACATCGGTTTCTTCGCCAACACGCGGGTGTGAACAACAACTATTCGACCATGAGCTGCCCCAGAGTCGTTTTTGCGCGTGGCGTTGTTGGATGAGCAAATCGCCGTCGCGATTAAAGATAAAGACTGAGATCGCCCGATGAAGTTTGCCGGAGCCGTTGTGACAAGCTTCTTTGTCGAGCTCCCCGATTTCTTCGTCGGAAGAGTCAACCAGTATCAACAAATCGCGATCGTCGGAGATGACGTTTGTGTTTGTTGTGGGATCCTCCATCGTTTAATTGTATGCATTCGGTGAACTCGCAGCCATGAAACGCCGTCAATAGGGCGCTAGACTTCACGACGCATTAGGGGTGGACAGTGCAACCGATAGAAAAGCAGTTATCGATTCGAGGGATCAACGTCACGTATTACGAGTGGGGTGACCGAGCGGGAGACGACGTCCTGTTCGTGCACGCGACGGGATTTCACGCACGGTGCTGGGACGCGACGATCCGAGAGCTTGGGAGCGCCTTTCACTGTTTGGCATTGGATATGCGGGGTCATGGTCGTTCGGATAACGTCGGTCCATACGAATGGAGTACTTTCGGCGCGGACGTGGTTGCGTTTGCCGAGGCGATGGAGATATTGGGTGGTATCGGAGTCGGCCATTCAATGGGCGGCCACAGTCTGACGCAAGCTGCCGCGCAGCGGCCAGAGAGGTTCCAAGCGCTGGTGTTGGTTGATCCAGTCATCATGCCTCCCGAAGCTTATGTGAATTGGGAGCGGGACCGGCCTTTTGCTGAGGCTTCGGAGCATCCGGTGGCTCGCCGCCGAAACGAATGGTCCTCGGCGGACGAGATGTTTCAACGGTTTCGATCGCGTCATCCGTTCAATTTGTGGCGTGAAGATGTTCTTCACGATTATTGCGAATATGGGATCGTTCCGACCGACAATGGGTTCGAACTAGGTTGTCCGCCGGTCGTCGAAGCCTCGATATATATGGGAAGTGCGGGCTGCCAAATTGCCGAGGCGATCAGGGCGGTACAGCATCCTGTTTCAGTAATGCGTGCATTTCGAGCCGAAGGCGAGCGAGCCGAAATGGATTTTTCACAATCGCCTACATGGCCGGAACTCGCCGGTGCGTTTGAAGACGGTCATGACATCCACCTACCGGATCTAACCCACTTCATTCCGATGCAACGTCCGGATCTGGTTGCGAAGGAAATTAGACGGCTTGCTAACAGCGTAGCTTAGTGAAGCTGGCCAGTGGTTGGAAAAATATTCAAGAAATTCTGTCTTGCGGAGAGGTTGCTATCGAATCGGTTGTATCAAAAGTGCAGCTAGTTTCTTTTGGGCGGGCGACCTACGGGTTAGGCTTATCGAAAGAAGGCGAGCGGAAGGCCCATAAACTCGTGGCGTACAGCCCGAGGACAAAGATTGCGACTGAGATGGGAATGCCAGGCAGCAAGGCGGTCATGGGATTCGTGTACTCGACCAACGTACCAAGCATGAGAGACGATAGGGGTGCGCTGGCCATGAAGCTAAAGAGGAAAATAGACAGAATTTTTGCGCGATGAGCCTCCGGGGCCAACTCTTGTACAACGGTTCGTACCAGCGTGGTGGTAACGCCCATGTTGACCCCCCACAAAAAAATGATGACGAAAAACAACCAAACCGGCGGTTGCAACCACAATGCCACGAGAATGACGACTCGTGTTAACTGAAGGCAGATAAAAGCGCGACCAGGATGCAATAACGGCATGACGAGCAGTAGGAATGCGGTCGAGCCAATACTCCCTGCCATAAACCAAATCATCGTTTCCGCAAAGAAGTCGGCACCACCTCCGTAGACTTGCGTCACGATGTAGGGCACGCCAATGGTGTAGGCACCTGCGTTAAATAGCGACGAGAGGAAATTAAGGCCAACGACGTTCCGTATTAATGGAAAGCCCCAAAAGAGTCCGAAACTTTGAGATAAACGCTTCATGAGGCCGCTTCCCGAATCAACAAACTCCTCAGCGCGTATAGCGGGTGGTAATGCGGGGAGTCTGCCGAGGGCAAAGGCGGAAGCTGCTATCACGACAGCCTGAATGACGAGGATTTGTCGGATTCCGATCGTTTCTAACTTACCACCGATCCACACGCCCACAAGACCGGCCAACGTGGTTGTCACGGTTGCGACGGTGACGGTCCGTTGAATGTCGAAACGGGTGACGCGATTGATGATTGATTGACGTGCTGGATCACTGAGCGCTTGTAGTAAGGCCATACCCAATCCAAATAGGAAGGCGACTTGCAACGTGATTGAATTTGCGAACGGAATGAGGAGAAGTGGTAGGACGACGGCGAATAGACTTAAGAAGAGAATCAGGTTGCGCGCGTCTGTTTTATCGGCCCAAAGGCCTCCAAGCAGCAACACCGCTAGCGGCGCGAGTTCCATGAAAAATCGAATCCATGCGTAAGCACCAGCAGGAGTCTCGAGGATGCCAACGAATATCCATGCAATGAGTAAGCCGTGAAGGCTGATTGCCGTCATCCAAAGGCATGATCCAGATAGGTACCAGCGAAACGCAGCCGGATGGGGCAGGTGAACTGACATTGCGTACGATGATACAGCGGTAGCTGGTCGTTAACTTAAACCTGCTTCGGAGGTTGACAGCTGACGCTTGCTAGATCTTGTAGCCGCCGTCCACGCTGATCACTTGACCCGTAATCCCCGCTGATTCGTCGGCTGCAAGCAAAGTCGCCATCGGCCCTAATTCTTCTGGTTCAAGTATTCGTTTCTGTAGGTTTTCGGATGCAATTCGTGTTTTTTCTACCTCAACCGTTGTACGCCGCGTAGACGCCATGGCTTCAAGATCTACGAGTTGCGTATTTGTCCACCCCGGACATAGGCAATTGATGGTGACACCTTGTTCGGCCACCTCGGCTGCCATTGCCCGTGTGAGTCCGATGAGACCGTGCTTTGCCGCCGTATACGCTGGATGACCGCCGGAACGCTTCGCATACCCGGAGCCGATATTGATGATGCGCCCGTGTCCCCGTTCGATCATTCCGGGAAGCACCGCTCGACTTGCGCGGTAGGCCGAAAATAGATTGAGGTCGACGTTGGCAACGAACAGTCGATCGTCAATCTGTTCTTTTGATAGTCCCTCAGTATTGCTAAGACCTGTTCCACCGCCGGCATTGTTGACGAGTATGTCGATTTCCCCGAGGTCGCTTCTTATGCTTTCGACGCATTCTCCGATCGCGTCGAATGACATGACATCGCAAACTACAGCCACCGCATTGACCCCCAAAGATCGTATTTCCTTAGCAACGCTGTCGATTTCCGATTTTGTACGGGCACTAACTGCGACGTCGGCTTCCTGACGCGCCATCGCCACCGCGATTGCTCGACCGATTCCGCGGCCACCGCCGGTGACCCAGACGCGACGTCCGTTCAATCGAGCCATCGTCACAATCCGATCATACGGCGATTGCTACGAATCGGATTACGAAGGATTCACGGCATCGAAATACTGCTGAGCCGCACCAAGGTGGTCGTCGACGGTTTGATTGCCGGCATTGTGAGTGGCGATAGCCATGTGGGTGCAGCCCAGAGCTCGCCAACGGTCGGCGTGCTTTTGCCAACGTTCAGGGGTCCCTCCGGCAAATTGGGCCTGCGCTTGAATCCCGAAGCCGTCCCACGGAAGGCCAGCCTCGGCACGTTCAATCTTGATGCTTTCGATGGCTGCTGCGGAGGCTTCGTTTGGTCCCCCTAGTGGGAACCAACCCTGCCCCATACGCGCGCACCGCGAAAGCAACGCGGGGGCAATGCCGCCGAACCAAATCGGAATCGGATGCGCGGGTCTTGGTAGGATGCTGGCTTGCGTGACCGTGTGAAAATCGCCGTTAAAGGTTAGATTATCGGATTCCCAAAGATCGCGGAGTAATTCGATCTGTTCGGCTTGGCGTTTACCTCTAGCTGCGAACGGAACATTTAGAGCTTCATATTCCACTTCGTTCCATCCGGTGCCGATACCCAACCGAAAACGGTAGTTCGACAAGATTGCGAGTTCTGTTGCTTGCTTGGCGACTAGGGCAGTTTGGCGCTGAGGTAAAATCAAGACTGATGTGGCAAATACAATTTTCTCGGTCACGGCCGCCATGAACGAAAAAACGGTAAAGGGTTCGTGAAAAGCGATGTCTTTGTCGTAAGGGCCTCTCCACCCGCCTGGTCGATTCGGGTCTGCACCCAGGACGTGGTCGTAGATCAGCATGTGGTCCGCGCCCATTGCCTCGGCGCCTTGTGCGTATGCTTTAATCGCACCAGGATCGTTGCCCATTTCGTGATGTGGAAAGACGATTCCAAATTTCATGCACTAGCCCTTCCGTGATCTGACTGACGACACTAGTTGCGCGCAAGTTGGATTGCAATTTATCCACAGCTAAAATGCGCGCCCCCATGGTATGCAGAAATGTACGGTGACGTAGCGTTCTGTCTATCCCAAGACCAATCCAAAAGGGGTTGGGTGAAAGGGTTAACGGTAAGTCGTCGAACTGCGGCGTGAACCTTGAACATGAGCACTGAACTTCACGGAGCGGCAAACATGGCCGAGTCAGCCGAATATTCATCGTCATTACCCTTCGTGAAGATGGAGCACGACATCCTTTCGATCTGGGAAGAAGAAAGGGTGTTCGAAAAGTCATTGGAGTTCACGAAGGATAAGAAGCCTTATATTTTTTATGACGGCCCCCCGTTTGCCACGGGTCTTCCTCACCATGGAAATCTACTGGCTTCGATCATCAAGGACGTTGTGCCGCGGTACTGGACGATGAGAGGGCGATACGTACTGCGCCGTTTCGGTTGGGATTGCCATGGACTGCCGATCGAGCACGAAATTGATAAGCAACTCGGCATATCGGCTCAGGAAGCAATAGCGAAACTAGGGGTTGCCGGCTACAACGCTGAGTGTCGGGGCATCGTCGAAACGTATGTCGATCAGTGGCGCACCATCATCACGCGCATTGGTCGCTGGGTCGACTTCGATAATGACTACAAGACCATGGACGCCTGGTACATGGAATCCGTCTGGTGGGTCGTGAAGCAGCTGTGGGACAAGGGCTTAATTTACAAGGGTCAGAAAGTGATGCCGGTTTCTACGGCCCTCGAGACTGTCCTCGCAAACTTCGAGGCAACGTCAAATTACAAGGACGTGCAAGACCCGGCGATTACCGTGCTATTTCGACTTGCGGACGAAGACGCTTTCATCGCAGCTTGGACGACGACCCCGTGGACATTACCTTCGAACCTTGCCTTGTGTGTGGGAGCAGATATCGATTACGTGCGCGTGACCGATGAGGAATCGGGCCGTCACATCTACCTAGCGGAAGCGCGCCTTGAAGAATATGGCAACGCGCACCAACTGACCGTAGAAACCCGCTTAAAAGGTACCCAGCTGCTGGGCAAGAAATACGTACCACTGTTTGAGTATTTTCAATCTGAAGCGGAGCGAGGGGCGTTTGTGGTGGTGGCTGACGATTACGTCACCACAGATGAAGGCACAGGGGTCGTCCATCAAGCTCCTGCGTTTGGTGAGGACGATTACCGTGTGCTCCAGGCCAACGACATCGATGCGTTCGCCTGTCCGGTCACCATGGGCGGACGGTTCACGGATGACGTGAAGGATTTCGCGGGAATGTTTGTGAAGGATGCCGACAAGGACATTATTCAATTCCTTAAGGAGTCGGAGGCTTTATGGGATCAGGAAACGATCCAACACAGTTACCCCTACTGCTATCGATCCGATACCCCGCTAATCTATCGAGCCGTGCCATCCTGGTTCGTGCGCGTAACCGATTTCGTCGACGACTTGGCTGCCGCAAACGAGCAAATTCTCTGGGTACCCGGCCATATTAAGGACGGTCGTTTTGGTCATTGGCTCGAATCGGCCATTGACTGGGCGATTTCCCGCAACCGCGTATGGGGAACTCCGCTCCCGATCTGGGAAAACGAGATTTCAGGCAATCGCATTTGTGTTGGATCGATCGACGAGTTGGCACAACTCAGCGGCGAACGGGTTGAGGATTTACATCGCGAATTCGTTGATCCGCTGGAGTTTGAAGTAGACGGTGAGGAGGGCGTGTACCGGCGGGTCGAAGAAGTACTTGATTGTTGGTTCGAGTCGGGTTCTATGCCCTATGCGCAGTTGCACTACCCATTCGAGAATGAAAAAGTTTTTGAACAGGGCTTCCCGGCCGAGTTTATCGCTGAGGGACTGGATCAAACTCGGGGCTGGTTTTATACCCTTACCGTGCTGGCCGCCGCGTTGTATGAAAAACCGGCATTTCGGAACGTCATCGTCAACGGCATGGTGATGGCCGAAGACGGCAAAAAGATGTCCAAGAGCCAACAAAATTACACGCCGCCGGGCGATCTCATGGAGACGTATGGCGCGGACGCGCTACGGCTCTATCTCATCAATTCTGGTTTGGTTCGAGGCGAAGAACAGCGTTTCGCGGATAGCGGTGTTCGGGACATGGCTCGAAGAGCCTTACTGCCTTGGTATAACGCGTTTGGGTTTCTTCAGACCTACGCGTCCATTGATCATTGGACACCCGAAAAAGGCGACTACATCGGCAGCAATATCCTGGATCAATGGATTCTTTCCAAACTGCAAACCCTCAAAGCCGGCATTCGAAACGAGATGGAACAATATCGTCTCTATAACGTCGTACCTAAACTCTTTGACTTCATTGAGGATCTGACCAATTGGTATATACGATTAAACCGATCGCGGTACTGGGGGGACGACATCACGGCAGACAAGATCGCCGCTTACTCGACGCTATACCGGGCAGTCCGCGAGCTTTCCATTGTGATGGCACCGTTTGCACCGTTTCTCTCGGAGCACGTTTATCGTGAGATATCAGCGTTAGCTGAGGAGCAGCCCAAACCCTCATCTGTGCATTTGTGTAGTTACCCAGAAGCCGATAGTTCGGAGATTCATCGAGACCTTGAGGATGCGGTCACGCGGATGCAGCAAGTGGTTTTGTTGGGCCGGCGAAAACGAGAGCAGGTAAAGATCAACCTGCGAACCCCACTGTCTCTCGTGACGATTGTTCATCGAGATCCGGACGTTCTGGAGGTTATTCGAGGACTGGAGGAGTACGTGCGCTCGGAGCTCAACGTGAAGGAAGTCAGGTACGCGACCGAAGAAACCGACTACATCGAGTTGTACGCGAAACCCAACTTTCCGGTATTGGGAAAGCGGCTTGGCAAGCGAATGAAAGAGTATCAGGAATTGATTGAGTCGATGACACCCGACGATATTGTGAACTTTCACGACGAGGAGGGGATCACGCTCGGCGGCGAACGTTTTACCGAGGAAGAGGTTCAGGTGTTTCGAGAAGCGAAATCTGGGACTAACGTGATCACCGATCGACTGATATCGATTGATCTGGTTTGTGAACTCAACGACGAACTCGTGGTGGAGGGGTATGCGCGGGAAGCCGTTAACCGTATTCAACGAGCGCGGCGAGATGCGGGATTAGACGTATCGGACCGAATCAGACTGGTATATTCAGGTGATGAACGGGTACTCGAGGCGCTCGGAATACATGCTAAATACGTTGCCGGAGAAACGCTTGCAACCGAATTCGAACTTGGTCCGACTCAACAGTTCGAAGCTGAAATCGACGGCATGCGGTTGGGGTTTGATATCTCCGTAATGAGGAACAATTGACTATGTTGGAATTTTATACGGCGCCCACGCCCAACGGGTGGAAAGTGGCCATGACGCTTGAAGAGATGGAGCTCGATTACCAACTGCGAATGGTCAACTTGTCGGCAGGTGAGCAGCACGAAGCGAGCTATCTCGCCATCAATCCGAATGCCCGTATACCCGCGATCGTCGACGATGGGTTCCCGGTCTTCGAATCGGGCGCCATCATGCTCTACCTCGCCGAAAAAACGGGGAAGTTGATGCCTCGAGACGTTGAAGGTCGATCGGAAGTCATTCAATGGCTCATGTTCCAGATGGCGGGTATTGGGCCGATGCAAGGTCAGGCGGTCGTTTTTGTGCGTTATTTTCCGGAGGACGTCCCGGCTGCTACGGATCGATACATCAACGAGTCTCGAAGATTATACGAAGTTCTCGATCGTCGACTCGAGGGACGTGAATGGCTGGTCAATGATTTTTCCATTGCGGACATTGCTAACTGGTCCTGGATCCGCAGTCACAAGTGGGCACGCGTCCCCGTTGAAGGACTCGATAACCTGTCGAGATGGATGGATCAAATGCGAAATCGACCGGCGTGCGAGAAGGGTGCCAACGTCCCGCCGTCACCAGGACGCGCAGACCTCGTCAAGAAGGGCGGTGCAGCGATCGTTACAACCTAGCGACCGTTGTCTCATACTCCGCATTTGACGTTTTCAAAGGGCGTTCCTGCGTGTCACGCTTCTTTGAAATTAGAGAAGGTATCTATGAAAGCAATATGCAATGGTCAGGTCATCGCGGAAAGCGAGACAACCGTCGTCGTTGAAGGCAATCACTATTTCCCCCGTGCGTCGCTCGCGGATGAATTTTTCACGACCAGTCAGACAACTTCGATTTGTTCGTGGAAAGGGACCGCGCATTACCTAAACGTTGTTGTGCACGGAAAAACCGAAGCCGATGCTGCTTGGCATTACCCGAACCCTAAGCCCGCTGCGGCTGAAATCGAGGATCGAGTTGCTTTCTGGGGAGCAATTGAGGTTTCGAGCTAACAGTCCCGATGTAAATGGGTTGGGCCTTTATTACGAGGGGAATTGAATGTTCTATGAGTTGAGACAATACAAAATTGTTGACGGAGAAATGGATGCGTTCGTCGAATTAATGGAGTCCGAGATTATTCCCTTTCAAGTTGGAAAAGGGATGGTGATTACGGGGAGTTTTCGCGGTGAAGAAGATCCGACGAC
>CAJWCW010000051.1 GCA_913030615.1 uncultured Gammaproteobacteria bacterium
GAGCCGTGTAGTCGTAGTAGAAGGTTGAACCGGCCCCGCCAAGCGTATACGAACCGGCGGTCCCCTGGATTATCGTGAGATCGCTGAAAGCCAAACCGTTGTCCAAACCGATACGGTCAAGGCCGTCTTCAAAGTCTGTAATCCTGTTGGCGAAGATAAAGCCGGATGAACCATCACCTTCGCGTATGACGAAGGTGTCGCTGCCTTCTCCGCCGGTGAGCGTGTCGGTGTCGCTACCGCCATCGAGCCTATCGTTACCTCTTTCGCCTAGCAGGGCGTCGTCATCGTCGGCACCATACAAGGCGTCGTCTCCGTCTCCGCCGAACAAGATATCTCGTCTGCTACCACCAAAAAGGGCGTCGTCCCCGATTTCGCCTTTTAGACCGTCGTCGTCGTCACCTCCATATAAGACATCGTCACCATCACCGCCAAACAGGATGTCGTCTCCAGCGCCGCCTTCCAACGTATCATTACCTTCAAAGCCGTAGATGGCATTGTTGCCGTCGTCGCCAGACAACGTGTCATCACTGGATTCCCCTTTCATAATTTCCCCTAGGTAGGCAATCGGATCGGCGATATACGCGTGAATGATGCTGTGATCTGCGGCTCTTCGCGTGGCGGTCGCGCCGATAGCCCCTTCGGTCATGTTGTATCCCTGAAACCCGAACAGATGGCGCAGTAAGAGAAGCCCATCCGTCAGGGCATCGATTCGACCATCGGCGTCAATGTCGAGGTACAGGGCATATGACTCAAGGTGCGACTGAATTTCTATTACGTCCGATCGCTCCGCGTCGTCCGCTATGGCACCGGCTGACAATGTTGAACCCGAGAAACCGAACAGGTGCCTTAAAACGAGCAGGCCGTCGGTGAGAGCTTCGAGTTCTCCGTTTCCGTCAATATCGAAAATGTGGGCGTCCGCAGGTCGATTCGTCAGGAGCACGAACACACAGAAGATTAGATACGCGACCCAGTTATTCATTCGCTTCGATTTCGCCGACGGCTCGTCATGATTATGGCACTCGCCGAAGCCCGTCATGGCTTTTGATTGCGGATTAGGAGCTCGAGCCGCGTCAAAACTCGTTGACCATCGCAGGAGAAGTTTTTACGCGGTTTTGCGAAGTGCGTTAAACCAGATCCACGCCATAACAACCACGATGAGTGCGGCAACACTATGTCCGATCAGGGCACCGGGGTAGGGTTGGCCAAGGTTCGCCATCACACTCCAACAAATGGTCGTTGCGACAATGATCGGCACGGTCGCGAGATCCCGGCGAATCAACAACCAATACCCCAGCATGGCTGTCAGACCAGAGAGACTCGCGGACGTGACCCAGGTGGAGAGATCTGAGCCCCCGCCGGAATTCATGGCGAGTCCACCGATTAAAAACACACCGGCGAGGGTGGGAATTTTCCACCGCGTCCAGTCCTTGCTGACGTAATTGGCGATACCAAAGACGAGCAAGTACCGAACTGAAAGCACAATGAAATTGACGATCCATTGAGTAATAGGCGCGGCAAATGGAAGGGCAAAGCCGGCGCCAAAGACCGCGGATAGTCGGGGGTTTGGAAGGTCCTGCAGAAACAACAATGCACCGATAGCAACGCTTGCCAAGCCGACCAATACCGCAGTTACCATCAATCGCGTCGAGTCGACGCTTGAGGAATTACGGCGCCAAAAAACGATCATGCCGGCCGTGAGCCCAGTTAAGACCGAGGGTATGAGATTTTGTATCAATGCGAACGCGACTGCGTTCCAGGTTTGGCTACCGAAGGGCTGTGCGGTAGAAAAACTCGCGGTGAGCATGGGATAGCCGTTAGCTTCGCCGAGTAATCCAACGATGAACAACGATGCCGCAATGACTAGGAAGTGCCGAATCGAAAATTTCCCACGGCTCCAGGCGATGATGCCGACAATCGCGCCGCCGAAGTTCAGACACAACGTCACGACTTGAACTAGTGTCATGACGATACCCATCGTTGTGGCTTTAGATTGTTGTTCCCGTCGCCAGTCCTCCGGAATATGAATGAAACGATTGGCTGAAACGACCTGGTCGCCTGCGATACGAACGGCGTACCGTCGTTCGCCCTGCGGTAGGGGTTCGAACCTCAAGTCGGCGAAGGTAAAGGACCAATCCGTTCGGGACGGCTGCTTAGTGGGAATAACAGATAATTCGCGCACTGAGGCTTCGGATATCTGCATTCTCCGAGTAAGTGCAGAATAGGCTATGGAGCGCGCGTCTTTCTCGTCTAGGTCGGCCCCGGGCGCGGTTTCGGGCTGTCGATGCTGAACATTTAACACGGATCCGTCTCCGCCGACGGTCACGCTCCATGCCTCGGCACGATCGGTGATGTTTCCTTCGAAGAGCGCAAAACGTACAAAATATCGTGGTGGTTGGAGCCAACTTCCGAGCAACTTTGCGTAGATGTCTTCGCCAGCTGTTTGCCACAAAAACTTGCCGACAGCGCTGTTTACGCCGGAGACGGAAACGAGCTCTCGTACCTCTGGTTTGGTTTCGATAGATCGCTCGGCTAGCGTTGACCGGCTGATTTCTAAGGCCTCGCCTCGAGTAATTTCAATGGCAGGGGTTGCGGTTCGCGATTCGGCGTTCAGCCAGTACGCAAGGGGGATTGCAAAAATACAAAAAGCGAAAAGCGCAGGAGTCAATATTTTTGGCCAACGATCGGATAGATGTGTTGGGGTCGTGATGGTGGGTTCCATCGATTCCGGGGTCGAAGGTTGCCAAGCGATGTTCCTGAGCGTATTTGGAAAGGTGGACCAAACGCCGACTTGGTATCGGCGGACGAGAATAATGACGATCGGCAGTAGCGCCAGGAGGGTCAGCATCGCGCGATCAAACCAAACGCCTGGGCCTGTGGTGTAAAAGATCGGTAGTCCCATCAGTACGATGTTGAAAGCGAAGTGCATGATGATGGCCGGTAAGAGGCCGTAGCGTAGATAAAGCAATCCGAAAATGATGGACGGAACCACCAATTCGACGACGCGTGCATAAGCGGGTTGTGCTGGATAGTTCGCGTGTCCAGCCCCAAAAATCAGGATTTGTGCGACGAATGCAATTGCGATGAACAGACCACGGTGCCCGTAGCGTTGTCCTAGCAACGCTGCCGATGCAATTGGCACCGCGCGAAAAAGACATTCTTCCCAAAAGCCAGCTTGAAGCGAAAGCGCGAACGGCGTTAACCACGGTGCGAAATGGGCGAGTGAATCCGGGCTCACTAGCGTATCCGATGGGTTCCACCAATCCCCAAGAGTTTGAGCGATGAAATAGAAGGAAATTACGAAGACCAGGTTGATCGGGACGAGCAAGTAACCCATTCCCGTACGCGTCGCAACGCTTTGTGTCGGTGCCGCCTCGCGACTCCAGAGCTTCCAAAACTGCGGATGATGAGGAAAAGCCAGTCGCGACAAGCCCTCCGCCGCGATGAATGAGAGCGTTAGGATCAGTCCGAGCGACAAGCTTGCCAAGATGCTGGAAAGGACATTTTGGATGAGGAAATTGGAGGAAGAATTCGACGTAACGTAATTGAACCAGGCGAGCGGTAGGGTATTGAGACTGGCGGCGATCTGGATGAGCGCAATCACACCAGCAGCGGCAACCGCGGGTCGCCATATCAATTGCCCACGACGTGATAACTGGTAAAAGGCGATGCCACTTATGATCAGTAACAAAAACATACCGACCTGACCCATTGTGCTGATGCTGTTATTGGCCGAGCGCATTTCTTGATAACGGCGAGTGAACGATTCCGGAACGCGTATCGAGGGCATGACCGTGCTGACACGATTGCCGGTCACACGAGTCCGTACTTGCAATCGGCCATCCCCTAAGTCATCGCGCGAGCTCTCGTAAACAAATCGATGATCAATTCGGCCATTTGGCTTTTCATCCTGTCCCGATTCCATCAATTCGAGACCGGCGAGATCGATGTTCCAGATAGCGCTTGCGGCGGCTTCAACGGCTCGTTGGGCGGTGTCCGGATCGACGTTAGAAAGCTCTTCGTCTTCAGCAATTCTTTCCTCAAAGCCGTAGGGACGACCGTCGGGTCGAAAATGGACGGTGGTTTCGTTGATCACGCCTTCGCTAAAAAGCCGTACCTGCCACGTGTAGGGTGAAAAGATTGGATCTTTGAGCAGTCGCGCGAACCCTTCGACGCCCCCGGCCTCAAGCTCGACGAATGTTTTTGCTCGGATATTGGTCCCGAAAGATGCCGCGTCCCTCTGCGATCGAGCTTGGCCCCATCCATGTTCTTGCGACAGGTCCCGTGCCTGTTCAATTGCGAGTTCCCGAGTCATAGAAATATCGACGGAAACGATTGGAAAGGCCTTCGGGAAGAAAGAGTAAGCAACGAACGCGCAGGCAATGGAAACTGCAGCAAATGTGGCCCACATGAGGCGTTGTTGGTTCATCCCAACTCCCAGAACGGCGCGTTGTTTTATATCTATAACAGGCTCGAGACGGGAGAGGTACAGTCGTGTGACGGAGCGGCTCGATTTTTCCGTCACGACAGGTGAACGTTTCTCTGGCGGTTTCTTCGATACAGACTGCAATAGCTGGAGTCCAATCGGGTTAGCCGTAGCCTCTATATACGCCGCTTTGGGACGCTGTTATAAGACCGCCTGGAATCTCGTTGGTTGGGATTGGGAATGCGCCGAATTGACGCAAAAGTAGGTTCTACGTTATTCGTGATGGCAGTATCGCTCGTAGCGGCGTTGGTCCACGCGAACCAACAAGTGTTATTGATTGAACCCGCGTTGATTGTTATGGACGTTGGTGGCGCTGGGACGGAGCTAACCGTCAGTTACGACACGGTGCCGGACGGGTTGCAAACAGCGGGTGCGGGCATATCCGTTTTCTTTGATAGCACCAAGTTGCGACTCGAATCTTTGATCCCGATTTATCAGGAAGGGTTGTTGCAAGCGACTCGAACAGCGGGTTCAGTCATTGTCGATTCATCCGATCTTGACGGCGATCACTCGACCGATAGACGCGCCATCATCGCTTATACGAGTTTCAGCGGGAGATGGCCGGATGCCGACTCACAGGGCCCTCTTGAATTATTTAGTGTCGAATTTGTAGCAGAAAGTGAAACTTGGACGGGTGAAACACAAGTGAATTTTGGAGTGACATCGCTGGCTTCGGGATTTTCTTCAATGAATCGTTCGGTAAGGATTCGGATTCAAAGCGATTCGCCATAAGGGGGTGCCGACTCAACCGAAAACCGGTGGGCGCTATAAATGATGCGCC
Source organism: uncultured Gammaproteobacteria bacterium (assembly GCA_913030615.1). Lineage (GTDB taxonomy): Bacteria > Pseudomonadota > Gammaproteobacteria > Pseudomonadales > Azotimanducaceae > UBA11889. Next base: position 5,265 of record CAJWCW010000051.1, read on the forward strand.
CGGTAGTCTGAATTCTTCGGATTATCGGTTCGGCAATTGCGAACGAAAATGAAGCAGCGAGTCGTCATCGGTTTGTGCGGATTTGTGTGGGTTCTTCTCGCACAAGTGGGTTGGTCAGAAGACGCTTCTTTCAGTTTTGATATCGATGCCGATGGCGAGGCCGGAGCCCTCACCGATGGACTCTTGTTGTTACGCCATTTATTTGGGTTTTCTGGTAGTTCGCTAACCGATGGTGCTGTCGCGTCGAACGCCACCCGTTCATCGGCCGCTGACATTGAGGCGTATCTTTCCGGTTATTCGAGCAATGTAGACATCGACCGGGATGAGTCAAATGGAGCGTTAACTGACGGCCTTCTTTTTCTTCGGTATTTATTCGGTTTTAGAGGAGAGACGCTCGTTAACGGTGCCATTGGCAACGATGCCGTTCGCTCGAGTTCCGGACAGATCGAAAGTTATCTTGATGACTGGACACCAACCGTGGATGCGAATGACCAATCCTGGGGATTGACGCGAACTAACGCAGTGTCCCAGGGATTGAATGAGGATGGCGTGGTTGACGTCTTGGCCCATATCTTTGGTGACGCCGCGACCCAGGCCGCCATGTTGGTTCGTAATGGCTACGTGGTGGGTGAGCGGTATGCGGATGGATACGATGCGGGGGATTTGGGGACAAGTTGGTCGGTCGCAAAAAGTCTATACGCGGCAGCGGTCGGGATTGCGATTGACGAAGGTTGGATCACTTCACTCGATCAACGAGCGAGCGACTTCTTATCCGAATGGAAAGGTACTGACAAAGAAAACATTCCGATCCGAGTTTTGCTGGAAATGCGCGCTGGACTTCCAGGGGAGGGCACCGACCTTTTCTCGCAAGCCGATCAATCCGCGTTTGCACTTAATCAGGACCTCGTTCACCAGCCGGGCGCGACCTTCTTGTACTCCAACGCCACGTCGCAGTTGTTGGAACCCATACTTAGGCGGGCGACCGGCGAAGACGCGCACTCCTACCTAACCAAAAAAATCCTTACGCCGATCGGAATTGATAGGAGCGACGTGGGATTGTGGTTTGATCCGACGGGAATTAACCCAATGACCTACTGTTGTATCGATATGCGTCCAGAGGATTTCGCACGATTCGGCCTGCTGTTTGCCCGAGGTGGGCGCTGGGCTGGCACTCGAATACTCTCTTCAGACTTCGTCTCGCAAAGCCTCACCGCTCAAAGTGATTACTACGGCTTACATTGGTGGATATTGAACGCCAACTACTTTGGCGGTTACACACCTCCCGTGCAGGTTAAAGCTGCACATGGTTTGAATGGACAACACGTCTACGTATGGTCGCAGGAAGATATCGTGCTGGTGGTTCTCACCATCTATCAGCCTCCGACCGAAGGCGATTACGTCTTGAGCTTGTCGAACTGGCCACGCACATGCGAGGCAAGAAACACGTGCAACTCGTCGACGGGAGAAGAAGTCGAGAGTTATAGCGAATGGCAACTGATTAGGCTTTTGGCGACCCTTGTGAGCGAATGATGATGCCCGACGCATCACCGAAATTGATCTTCGAATAACAAATATCCCCTTGGGTCCAAAATGAGTTGTAGGCTGAGTCCGGTCGTACCAGTCGATGGCTCGTCTGCTCCGTTGCTCAGTCCGTTTGCACGCCCTATGAATATTTGTTTAAGTGGCCGTGCACGCGCCATTAGGGGACGAAATCCGTGAGTTACTTTAGCGACTTTTTGCTGCGTGTCCGCGCGGCGATTGGAATCTCTGTTTTTCTTGCTTCATTTGTCCTGGCGAATGCAGATTCTCAGGATTTGACGACAGCCCCGCTATCATTTTCGGTCGACGCAGGATCCACGGGCCTCGAGGTTACCGTCAGTTATGACACGACACCTACGGGCCTGCAAACCACGGGCGCGGGCATCTCTGTTTATTACGACAGTTCAAAACTGACTTTTGTTTCTCTCGCCGAAACCTATGATGAAGATCTGACCCAAGCGACCCGAACCCCGGATTCGGTCGTTGCAGATTCAGCAAATTTGGATGACAACACCGCGACAGATAAGCGCGCGATCATTGCCTATACCAGTTTCACCGGTGCGTGGCCGGACGAGGATGACTCGGATCGACCCCTCGAACTCTTCAAGGTCACTTTTGATGCCGCGAGCGCAAGCTGGGCCGGGGAAACGCCGATTAATTTTGTCATTACCTCAGGAGCTGCAGGCTATACGGCAACGAATCCTTCGGTGACGGTTGAATTCTTGCCGGACCAGGTGCTGCCGGAAATTACGGCACCAACTGCCATTTCAGTTGAGGCGGAAGGATCCACGGGCACCGCGGCGACCAACACAACGATCGCCGCCTTTCTCGCAGGCGCAACGGCATCGGACAACATTGATGGCGATGTGAGTGCAAACGTCACGACGGATGCACCGACGACGTTTGCCGTTGGCGCAACCACTGTTACCTTTACGATTCTAGACAGCAGCAGCAATTCCGCGACAGCTACGGCAACGGTTACCGTTGTTGATACCACGGGCCCCATCGTTTCGGCACCGGCGGCGCTTACGGTTGCTGCGACGGATGCTTCCGGTACCGCAGCGACAGATACGTCTATCGCAAGCTATCTCACCTCGGGGACTGCGTTGGATCTCGTTAATGGCGAAGTCGCCGTGACTACGAATGCGCCAAGCGTATTTCCGTTGGGTAGCACAACGGTCACATTTTCCGCGAGTGATTCCACAGGAAATGGTGGTTCGGCCACGTCAACCGTGACGGTCTCGGACCAAACAGCGCCCTCGATTGCGGCCACGGCGATAACGATTGAGGCGACCAGCGCCAGCGGCGCTAGTCTCACGGCGGCAAATATAACGGCCGCAACCACGGTTTCGGATAATGTTGATGGCACGAGCGTCACGGTGACTTCGGATGCGGCAGCGACCCTTCCGCTTGACGTCGCGACGACGGTTACCTATACGGCCACGGATTCCGCGAGTAACGCCGGTACCGCGTCGGCCGCCGTTACGGTCGAAGACACAACGGCCCCGGTTATTACCGTGGCCGAACGCGCAGTAGTGACGTTGGATGTCGCGGCCGTTGTGCCTGCGACCAACGCAATCATTGCTGATTATTTAGCTTCTGCAACCGCGACGGACTTGGTGGATGGCTCGGTCACGGTGAGCAACGACGCGACGGCGGATTCCTACAACGTCGGAACCGTATCGGTGATCTTTACGGCAACGGACGCCCACGGGAACAGCGCAACGGCGTCCGGCTCCATCGTGGTGGACGTTGGAGCGACTATCACGGTCCCGGCGTCTATCGTGGTTGTCTCGGCGGACGGTTCCGCGCTTGACACGACACAACCGCTGATTGCCGCATACTTTTCCGGCGTGTCCGCGACTGATGTTGAAGACGGAGCCGTTGACGTCACCAACGACGCACCGGCCACGTTCGCGGTCGGCGTGACCACCGTCACCTTCAGCGCAACGAATAGCCGAGATAAAACAACGACACTCACGGGCACCATAACCGTTGTCGCGCCGGCTTCCGATGCCGATACCGATGGCGACGGAATTGACGATCTGTTCGAAACTGATAACGGTCTTGATCCGAACCTCGACGATGCGTCGGCGGATGCTGACAGCGATGGTCGAACCAATCTCAATGAGTACTTAGAAGGCAAAGACCCGAACGCGGACGATGTCGATCCCGTCGTAACTGCGCCCACCGACCTCACGGTGGATGCGACAGGGCGGCTCACAACGGTGGATCTTGGAACCCCATCTGCGACTGATGTGGTTGACGGAAGTTTGACGCCGTCTTCGGATTTATCGGGTGTGTTTGCACCGGGTACCCACACGATTACTTGGTCCGTGTCCGATGCAGCTGGCAATACGGGCACCTCGACGCAGACTCTTAAAGTGCGTCCATTGGTCGAGGTTGCGTCGAAAGGGAGAACGGCGGAAGGCAACACCTTTAGCCTTGGAGTTCTTTTAAACGGGACTGCGCCGGACTATCCGGTTTCGGTACCTATTACGGTGTCCGGGACCGCGACGGTCGACACAGATTATTCCGCGGTTGCAGAGACCGTGACGATCGCAAGCGGACGTTCCGGTAGTTTGTCAATCGCGGTTTTGGATGACGGCGTCTCGAATGAGGATGTCGAAACCGTTGTGGTCACATTGGGGACTCCCCAGAACGGTAATGCCGCGTTGGGACCATCGATTGTGTCAACCGTTTCGATTGTGGAGACTGCGGTGCCTCCGTCCCTATCCATTTCGGTTACCCAGGCTGGCGTAAAAGGTAAAACCGTCGCAGCAGCCGGTGGCGAGGTCAGTGCTGTCGTGATGGTCACGGATCCGAACGGGAGCCACACTTACGATTGGAGTCGATCGAATAACAACTTAGTTGGGGCGTCCAACACTTCCGCGACCTTTAGCTTTGATCCCACGAGTCTCGTCGGTGTCTATGAAGTGATCGTGGATGTTACGGATGATGGAATTGCTGATACGACCTACGCGGCGAGCGCTTTGATTAAAGTGGCAGCTTCTGCAGAGGCCGACTCGGATGAAGATGGGATTCCCGATTCTAGTGATACCAATGAGGCGGCTAATGAGCTTTCAGTCGACGCAGGGTCCGATGATGATGCAACGATATCGGCGGACCCTGGCGTCAAGCTGGTGGTCGGAGGCGCGGCCTTTGCTAATGGGGTTGCCGGTGCCGCTGTCGACGAGTCGATGATTGCAGCCGGAGGCGAAGACGGGGGTGACCAACCGACGAACGGTGATGACGCGCTCTTCGTTTTCCCGGGCGGTGTATACGACTTTGAGATTCAGGAACTGCCGGAACCCGGTCAGTCAGTCAACGTTTTGATTCCGCTGTCGACACCCATTCCTGCAGACGGAAGTTACCGGAAGTACACGGAGGCCGGTGGTTGGATTGAATTCGTGACGGACACGAATAACGCGCTGGCAAGTGCAGCGGGCGGGGCGGGCGATGCGTGTCCGCAAGCGGGTTCGTCAAGCTACCAAAGTGGCCTCAATGCCGGACATCTATGTCTGCAGTTGACGCTCGAAGACGGGGGTCCCAACGATGCCGACGGCCAGGTTAACGGCGTGATCGATGACCCGGGCGGTATTGCCGCGCCGGACGCAGACAGCGACGGAGTTGCCGATAGCGATGATGCTGACGACGATAACGACGGTGTCGCCGATACGTCGGATGCCTTTCCATTTGATCCCGCGGAGTCGGTCGATACGGATAGTGACGGTGTTGGTAATAACGCGGATACCGACGACGACGGCGACGGCGTATTGGACGCTGACGATGCCCTTCCGTTGGACGCGACTGAAACCGTTGACACGGACGGCGATGGTATCGGGAATAACGCCGATAACGACGACGATGGCGATGGGACATCTGATGGCGCGGACGCGTTCCCGCTGGATTCGATGGAGAGTGTCGATACCGACGGTGACGGCATCGGAAACAACGCCGACTCAGACGACGACAACGATGGTGTTCCTGATGCTACAGACATAGCCCCGTTGGATTCGACACGACATACGAAAAGCGAAAGCGGTAATGCCGGCAGTATGTTCGGGTGTTCCGTGGGTAACGGTGGTAACGATGCCTCGTTACCGATCCTGTTGTTGCTCTCCGGACTGTGGTTTGTTCGCCGACGAAAGCCTTTGTTGGACGGTGGACTGACTGCGAGTTGAACTTGACAAGCTCGTAAGAGAACCGCTTTTTTGGGGCGCCATGATTGGCGCCCCAGTTGTCTGGAGCGGAATCGTTTGGATCTTTGGATTCGGTTTTGACTTCGGCTCGTTTGCGCGTTGGTCCTTCAAGACAGCTGCGATTCTGTTGATATTTCCCGTACTCGAAGAAATAGTTTTTCGAGGACTAATTCAAGATTATTTATCAATAAAAACAAAGTCTTGCGATTTCTTTCTAGGAATAACATGGGCCAATTGGTTAACGACGTTGTTATTCTGCATGACGCACCTGGTGACTCGTTCATTGCTGGTTGCATCGCTGGTCATTATTCCCTCGTTGCTCCTAGGCGCGCTTCGCGATAAAGGGTTTTCAATCAGAGCGCTGGCCGCCATTCACTTATATTGGAATGGCGGTGTTTATCTATTGATCGGGATTCCGAGCAGTTAGCTAGTTAACGCTTCCGACTGTTTCTCTGCCTTGGTATTGGGCTTTTCGAACAATGGTCTGAAACCCGTTCTTGCAATGCCTGGTAGTAAATCGATGGTTCCATATACGACCGGAGTGCGGCAGGCTGCAGTTGGGGGTACACCGAATGGATCACGTCCAAGAATATTGGCAAATACGCAAAGCCGCTGTTCGGGGAAAGAACGGTCTTATCGCAACGCAACATTATCGAGCTTCAGAAGTTGGCGCGGAAATATTGAGGAGGGGTGGTAACGCAGTCGATGCAGCCGTCGCGGCAGGTCTAATGCTCGGTACAGTCGAGCCGTGGATGAGCGGAATCGGTGGTGGTGGTTACATGACCGTGTACCGTGCCAAAGAAGAACGCGTACAAATTGTGGAATTCGGGATGCGTGCGCCTTTTGCTGCCGATCCGGATGATTACCCGATCGTCGGGGAAGAGACGGGAACCGATACATTTAATTGGCCCCGAGTTGAGGGTGATGCAAACGTGCATGGGCCACTTTCGACCGCGGTTCCTGGGTATTTGAAAGGGGTCAGTTTGGCCCTAGAGACGTTCGGCACGATGGAATGGTCTGATGTCATTGCGCCTGCGGTCGTTAGCGCGGAAGAGGGTGTCCCAATCGATTGGTATTCGACCCATATGATCACGGGGGCCGCGCGCGGACTTCGTTTATACGATCAAACGCGAGAGACCTATCTACATGATGGGTTGCCACCAACCCTTGGAATTGACGGTACTCGGGGACGGTTAAAACTCGGCAAGCTCGCGGACACCTTCCGGGTTATACAGAAGGAAGGGCAGCGTGCGTTGTACGGTGGTGAAGTTGGGGAGCGACTGGCCGCGGATATGGAAACTGCCGGATCGCGGATCCGGCACGATGATTTTGTCGAATATGAAGCCCGATTGGGTGAGCCTGCGACGACGCAATATCGTGGGTCGTCGGTCTACTGCGCGGGCCACCTGACCGCGGGCCCAACGCTGATGAGGTCGCTCAACGATTTGGCAGAACGGTGGGCTGCGTCGGGCGAAGTTCCGGATATCAACGCGTATTCGAGTTATGCCGATACGCTTCTCGCGGCATATGAATATCGATTGAAAAACCTGGGCGAAGGTTCTCAAACCAGTCGACCCACCAACACGACACACCTTTGTGTTTCCGACCGGTTCGGTAACGTGGTATCGCTAACTCAGACGATCATGTCCGGATTCGGCTCCCGGATCATGTCCCCGAGCACGGGTATTTTAGTGAACAACGGCATGATGTGGTTTGATCCTAGGCCCGGTGGCCCAAATTCGGTCCTTGGAGGTCGCCATCCGCTTTGCAACATGTGTCCGACGATTGCCAAGCGATCGGACGGTGCGATCCTGGCATTAGGCGCATGCGGCGGGCGTCATATTTTTCCGGCGGTTTTCCAATTGCTTTCCTTCTTATTGGACTACGAGATGGATGTCGATAAAGCCGTTCACCAAGCGCGTTTAGATGTATCCGGAACGGACGTGGTTACCCTAATGTCGTCGATGGATGAGATCTTTAAGACGGCACTTGCAGACCGATATCCAGGTTCCCGAATTCGTCCGAACGGTGTTTCGCCCATGTTTTTCGGTTTGCCACAGGTGATTCAGCAACACCCGGGCGGAGAAGGCGTGGGTGGTTGCTTCATCCCTTCGCCACATGCACGGGTGGTCGCCGCGTGATCGTTGACATCATTGGTTTAGGATCGATCGACGCTAGGCAATTCACTCTGATACATCGAGGCGGAAGAGTGCTGACGCGTCGGATAGCTGTTCGCTAAGCCCGCATGACTCTGCGACAACGCAGTTTGGATGATCTTCCGCCGATCGTGTTTGGCGAAATACCAAAGGTTGATGCGGCTCTCGTCATCGGGCGGATTGGCGAGCACCAAGGACAACTTTTTGATTCGGAACAAGGCGACGACTTCGATGGTTTTTCGTCGCAGCGTAAATCGGAGTATGCCTCGGGTCGCCGCGTCGCTCACGAAGCATTAAAATTGCTCTCTGGTAAGCCGGCGGCGGTAACCCGCGAAGGTCGAATGCCAGAGTGGCCTGCCGGTTACCGCGGCTCCATCAGTCATTCGCGTGAATTTGCCATCGCCATGGTTGCCTCGACTCGCCGTTGCCAAGCAATTGGATTAGATGTGGTTCAAAAGAATGCGGTCTCGGCAAAGGTTGGAGCCCGCATTATGCTTGCCGAGGAATTGCTTCCTCCGTGGGGTTTGATCGATACAGACTGGCGCGCGATTGTGTTTGGCGCCAAGGAATCGGTATACAAAGCTGTCCATCCCGAGATCGGTGAGTTCCTCGAATTCCATGACGTAGAAATAAAGATGAACGAGTCGGATCGGTCGTTTACGGCCGCGACGGTTGAGGACGGTCCATCGACTGCAGTTGTTCGAGCCGGAATCGGATTTGTCAGCGACTTTGAGGACCACTGGCTGACTCTGTTTTTGGTTTAAACAGCGTAGAGATCAACAGGAGGTTGTATGGTCGATTTTGCTATTCGCGGTGATGTTGCGCCGGGCTTTGACGCGGTCGCCGAAGTCTTCGAACGCAATTTCACCGAGGATATTGAAGTCGGTGCGAGTTTTTGTGCCGTGGTGGATGGAGTGACGGTCGTCGACCTCTGGGGTGGATACCGTAATCAAGATTGTACGGTTCCGTGGGAGTCCGACACATTAGTTAACGTGTATTCGACGACCAAGGGAATTGCGGCATCTGTTGTTGCAACGCTGGTGGAACAAGGTCTGCTCGACTACGAAGAACCCGTAGCAAACCATTGGCCCGAATTTCGAGCGGGCGAGGATGGCTTGACGGTTGGACAATTTCTATCGCACCAGTCAGGCGTGTGTGGGCTCCGTGAAACCGTAACGATCGAAGATCTATACAGTTGGGACGATATGACGCGGCGGATTGCGGCTGAGACCCCACACTGGGAGCCGGGAACGGCGGCTGGTTATCACGCGATACTTTGGGGATTCTTGGCGGGGGAACTAGCTTTACGAGTATCGGGTAAGACACTGGGGATGCTTCTTCTGGAACGAGTAGCGGGCCCTTTGGACGCGGATTTCTATATCGGGTTGCCGGAGGCAGAGCACGGGCGTGTTGCTGATCTCATCGGGCCCAATAGGGCTCGCGTTTTGCCGGATTCGGCCGCGGCCCAACCCGTCAAGGTGCCCCCTTTATTCCCCTTTGCGCTACAGAATCCGACCATTCGACCGTACCGTGACGCGTGCAGCTCGGCATGGCGGGTGGCGGAGATTGCGGCGGCCAATGGTCACGGGAACGCGCGGGGTATCGCTCGGATATACGCTGCCCTGGCGCAAGGCGGATCATCGAAAGATGTGCAAGTGATGCGACCCGAAACCATTGCGCGGATGACTCGCCAACAATGGGGCATGGTCGACGACCTCGTCTTGGGAAGGCCGATGCGAAGAGGTTGCGGCGTTAACTTGAACACGGCGGAACAATACGGACCGAATCCACTGGCCTTCGGCCACAGCGGGGCCGGTGGCAGTATTGGATTCGCCGATCCGCACAGACGCCTAGGCGTTGGGTACGCGATGAATCAAATGCAGCCCGGCATCGAGGCCGATACCCGTGGAAGTCGGCTCGTCCGCGCGATTATCGACTGTGTTGGCTAGCCTGCCTCGCGAATTGCCTGCTTAACGGTTGGGTCCTCGATGCATCGGTACAGGCTGCCATCGCTGCAGCGGCGTTTTTGGAAGCACCGTTGGGTTGACGCAACTCATTGGCCACTTGCCTTGTAACACCAAGGCGACCTCGCGGCCTGCGCGACGGCGCGCGGTTGGCCGCATGCGGGTGCTTGCGGACGCCACGTGAGGCGTGACGGTGACATTGGGCATCGTAAGCAAGGGATTCTGCGGATTGGGTGGCTCTTGCTCGAGAACATCCAAACCAGCGGCCTGAACTTTACCGCTGTTAAGCGCGGCGATTAGATCTTCTTCCGCGATGATAGGGCCTCGTGCGGTATTGACGATGATCACGCCATCCTTCATTTGGGCAAACGCTTTCGCGTTAAGGGAATGTCGTGTTTCGATGTTGTCCGGCGAGTGCACGCTGATGTAATCGGAACGCTCGAGTAATTCTCCCCATGAGACCGGCTCGACACCGTATTCGGCGATCGTCAGTTCGCTGACGTACGGATCGAAGGCGATCACGTGGCAGCCAAATGCTTGCGCGCGTTTCGCGACACAGCGAGCAACGTTACCGAAAGAGAGTAGTCCGAGGGTTTGGCCCATAAGACGTGGTACATGGTTCAATTGCGGCCTTCCTTTGTGCCATTCGTTTTCAGCAGCAAAAATGTTCTGTTCTTTGGTCCGTCGAACGGCATTGAGTAGCAGCATCATCGCGTGATCGCCAACTTCTTCGATAAATACGTCCGGGGTGTTTGTGACGACAATACCTGCCTCGGTGGCGGCTTCAACGTCAACCATATCGACGCCGACACTGGCGAGACCGATGACGACACATTTGTCCAACTTTTGGATAATGTCTTCAGATAGTTGAAGACCCCACGACGTAATGATTCCGTCGCAGTCGGATGCGCCTTCAGCGAACGCTTCTGCCGTCGGACTCTCTACTTCGACGATATCCGCGATGGGGGCAAGCGCTTCGAGTTCCAATGAATATTTTTGTTCTAAATTTGCTACGTCGGCACGCCGTGGGAGCTGCATGGCCACTTTTTTTCTTTCACTCATCAGGTTGTCCTTGCAAGTAATTCGATGGCTTCGTCGCGTAAACCGCGTTTAAAAATCTTCTCGGAGGCAATTCTTGGTAAACGATCGGTGCGTATCCAGAAGTGGTCTGGGACTTTGAATTTCGCTAAACGGTCGAGCGCAAAC
>CAJWCW010000052.1 GCA_913030615.1 uncultured Gammaproteobacteria bacterium
TAAATGAAGAACCGAAATCGGATCTGATTTCGATGCTTGCACATGGTGAATCCACGCGAGACATGGATCCGATGGAGTACTTAGGGAATTTGATTCTTCTCATCGTTGGTGGAAACGATACGACCCGTAACTCCATCAGTGGCGGTGTGCTCGCATTGAACCAGTTCCCGGACGAATTTCGTAAGCTACGTGCAGATCCCTCGCTGATTCCGAATATGGTTTCCGAGGTTATTCGCTGGCAGACGCCACTTGCCCATATGCGACGTCGGGCGTTGGTTGATATAGAAATCGCAGGTCAAACGATTAAAGCTGGTGACAAGGTCGTTATGTGGTATGTGTCGGGTAACCGTGACGAAGACGTGATAGAGAACCCATCCGACTTCGTCATCGATCGTAAGGGGGCGCGGCAACACTTAGCGTTTGGGTTTGGAATACATCGATGTATGGGCAATCGCCTTGCCGAGATGCAGTTAAGGATTGTCTGGGAAGAAATACTCGCACGTTTCGAAGAGGTAGAGGTCGTCGGCGAACCGGTCCGCGTTCTCTCCAACTTCGTTCGTGGCTACTCGGACTTGCCTGTCCAAGTAAAGTAGGTGCGGCAAACGAAAGGGATTGATTCGATACGCTTTTGTTTGGTCTAGGCGGGTCCGCCCGTATGCGACTTATATAAACTACCTAGATCCAACCTTGAGCCGATGCCGCCTCTTCACGCACCACTTCGGGTGCTCCTAGGAGTTGCCGATCAAAACCGATCCTTTTGAACCAGTAGTGCAATCCGAGGAGGTCAGTAAATCCCATTCCGCCGTGTACTTCCGTGGCCTTTCGCGCCACAAATCGGCCGGTTTCGGCGAGGTGCGCTTTAGCATGACAGGCCATGAGGGTAGCCTCGTCGGGTATCGCACGGATGGCATGCGCCGCGTACCAAACAAGCGACCGGCAAGGTTCGAGATCGGCAGCCATTTCGGAACACATGTGCTTGACCGCCTGAAACGATCCGATGACGCGGTTGAACTGTCGCCTTTCCTTAGCGTATTCGATGGCTAGATCAAGCATTGTGCCGGCTGCACCCAGAGTATCGGCCGCGAGCATCACTCGGCCTGCGTTGACCATGTCGTTTAAGTGTTTTCGATTGTTTACGGAGCCGGGAAGAATTTCGGCGGACGATTGGTCGAAGATTATTTCGGCGACCGATCGAGTCCGGTCAATGGTTTTGAGCTTGTTACGGGTCACATCGCTAGCCTGGACGAGATAAAGCTGTGCGTCGTTGTCGGCAACGAGCAGTGTATCCGCATCCATACCGTCTAAGACGAACATGGCTTTCCCGGTCAATGTATTGTCATCGGCGAAGATTCCGTCGGTTTCGCGACGACCGATGTGCTCGCTAATACCAACGCCGATGATTACTTCCCCGTTCGCCACGCGAGGTAGCCACGTTTCTTTTTGATCTTGGGAGCCCGCGCCAAGCAAAGCAATCGGCGCCATGACAGACGATGCGACAAAGGCTACGGGCGCTATAACGCTGCCGAGTGCTTCGCTGATCAACGCGGCTTCCAAGAATCCCATTCCAACCCCGCCAAGTTCTTCCGGGATGAGGATGCCGCATGCTCCTAACTGGGCGAGCTCGGTCGCGATCTCAGGAACGTGGGTAGTGCCAGCCTCGGTGGCCTTTCTAACAGCATCTAGAGGGCAACTCGATCGGAGATACCCGCCAATACTCTCTTGCAACATCAGCTGTTCTTCTGTGAGTGCGAAATCCATGGCGCGCCCCTAGTTAAGCGGTTTTTCGAACTTGGGTTCTTTGGGCAAACCCAACGCTCGTTCGCCGATCATATTTTTCTGGATCTGAGCGGTGCCCCCGCCAATGATGAGGCCGAGATCCATCATGTAGCGTTGTTGCCACCGACCGTGATCTCGCAGGTAGGGGCTGTCGTCGTACAGGATGCCGAGCTCCCCCATCGAATCGATGGCCATAGCCGCCATCTGGTGGTTAAGTTCGCATCCCTGAAGCTTGATGATCCAGCGTGGAAGACCAGGTTCTTCTTTCTTTATTTGGCTGGTTAGAACGCGCATGCCGTTGAACTTCATTGCCAGCATTCGCCCTTGAAGCGATAACAAACGGTCGCGGTAGGTCGGGTTATCGATCAGGCGATTGCTATCCATGGTCTCTCGTTGCATTAGATCGACAATTTCCCGGAAACGATTTTCTGCCTGATTCGGATCTCCGAGGCCTTCCCGTTCGTGCTTAAGAGTATTGTTGGCGACAAACCAACCTTCGCCACGGTTCCCAATGATCTGATGTTTGGGAACGCGGACGTCAGTAAAAAAAACTTCATTGAAGGTGGCTTCACCCGTCATGGTCAAAAGTGGCCGGACTTCGATCCCGGGCGTATCCATCGAAAAAACCAAATAACTAATGCCCTGATGTTTTGGCGCGTCCGGTTCGGTTCGAACGAGACAAAAGATCATATCGGCATGCTGTGCGCCCGACGTCCAGATTTTCTGACCATTGATGACAAAGTCGTCACCGTCAACGATAGCCCTGGTGGACAGCGATGCCAGGTCAGATCCGCTGCCCGGTTCAGAATAGCCCTGGCACCAAATCATGTCGCCGCGCACTGTGGGGGGGACCAGCCACTGTTTCTGGTCTTCCGTTCCGAGCTCCAGAACAGTAGGTACCAGTCGATTGTCACCGGAATGTCCAGGACGGACACCAGCACTTGCGAATTCTTCCGCAATTATGTGTGACTTGAGTATGTCGGGCTCGCCACCAAAACCTCCGTACTCCTTGGGGATAGTGCGAGCGGCATAACCGTTTTCAATCAGGAGTTTCTGCCAATCTCGCGCTTTGCCATCGCCGTTGCCTCGTCCGTATGGGGGCGGCGACTGATCTTTATTTGTGTCTAAGAATTGCCGAACTTCCATCCGGTATTGTTCGTATTCGGGGCTATACGCAAGATCCATGGTTAGGCCTCCGTTGGTGAATCCTATGCTACTACACGCGAGCTGAACGTCGATCTGGGGTGGATGGGCCGTCCACGTTATGCTGTTGTTTCCTGGAGCGTATCGGGTTTTGCGATTGATTAAGGGATTTCTCTTCGATGTCTACGGTACGGTATGCGACTGGCACAAGCCGATGACCGAGATGATCGAGTCCTACACCTCGGCGAAAGGGATTACTGAGGATGCTTCGGAGTTTGCGCGTCAATGGCGGGGCGCCTACGCCTCGGAAACCGCCCGCCGAGCCTCTTCTCGCCAACCTTTCGTTCCGCTCGCAACGCTCACCCTTAAAGCACTCAAAGAGCTGGCCAAGGTACGTCTTTCGACGGAGCTGACGGACTCCGACGCGGGAAGTTTGAACGGAGTTTGGCGCCGGTTACGGCCGTGGCCTGACACGGTTGCCGGTCTTTCGGCACTCCGTTTGATTGCCCCTTGTGCGACCTGCTCAAACGGGAGCTACGTCGACATGACTCCGTTGGCGGAGCACTTAGGCATTGTGTGGGACGCGGTTCTTGGTTCAGAAGCGTCGGGTTTTTATAAACCACACCCTCAAACGTATCTGCTCTCGGTTGAGGCATTAGCGATTGAACCCTCAGAGTGCGTCATGGTGGCCGCGCACCAAAAAGACCTCGTCCATGCTCGAGCGCATGGATTATTGACTGCCTTTATTAAACGACCCGATGAATTCGGAGGTGTGGGTCAAGGAGAAGAACTTGAGCCCACAAGTGAATGGGATTTCGTGGCGTCTAGCTTATTAGAACTCGCCGAATTAGTTCGAAAGCGAGTTTGATCAGGGATTTACGGGATTTATTGGGAGCGCTGACGGACCCTACCAACGGTTTCGTGCATGCCCTTCCACTCAAGCCAGTTATCGCACAAGGCTTCTGGGTAAATAGACTCGTGAGGAACCGGTCGCGCTGCTGACGTCAAGCGAAAGTACGCCATGAACCGAGGATCAGGTCCCTCGACGCGAGACGCGCCGTGAGGCGTTGAGTGCAAAACTAGCACGGCATCGCCCGGTTTGACTTGCATGAAGGTGGGTGCTGGCCAAATTCGGCCGTCGGCAGTCTCCGCAGCGTTTTGTCGAAACGCATTCCGTACGGCTTCTGGATAGTGTCTTAAACCGCATCCGTTGGGAGCTTCAAGATCGAAGCGTGTCCACTCGGGACCGCCCGGTCCGAGCGGACCTCCAGAGTCACGCTGTTTTTGAAAAAAACGTTCGATATGATGATGGGCGCCAGCCAACAGACCCAGGTTTCCACAACCCACTACGGACTGATCAGATAGCGGTATTCCTAAGAGGGCGGTGAAGTTGGAAATCGAAGTTCCATGTTCAGGATATGATTTCATTCCGCCATTTCTGGCGGGTTCTTGTAACCAGGTCTGCCATTCGTTCTCCGTCATGGGCGCTGAGGTATCTTGATGGATTGATGTGGCGCCGTTCCAGAGTCCGTCGAGGTGTCCGTGCCAGCCTCTAAACGGGGTGTCTTCGTCCGAATAACCCGATTCGTTGATTTGGGGTCCAGGATCGGCAGGAAAATTGGTCGCAAGTTGTGCCCCGGTTATTTCGCGAACCGGACTGCCGAGCGCTTCTTCGATCATGCACATGAGATTGCTTTCGGGTGCGACCAGCTGCATGAGGTGGGCGTCCGTGCCCGCCCGCATCGATTGCAGAGTGGCTTCCTGAATAAGCTCAATACCGTGAGCGTCGATGCTCGTTCCAGCGGCTCGGGCGATCATCGCCGCCGTTTGCGCTTTTGATCTCAAATTACCTAATCGGCTATTGATCAAACGTCGTGCCGCGTTTGCGGCTTCGATCGGGACGATATCGCGCAGAACAACGTAGCCGTTCTCGTAAAAGGACACTTTTTGTTCAACGGAGAGGATACGCATAACTAAGTATCGTCTTTCGAAGATGTTTCCGTGGACAGCATAGTCGAACGCCTTTTGTTTCGTGTGCAATCCGTCATAGTGAAGAATATAAGTAGCACCAACGTATGCCTAAGAATAAGTTAAATTAAGCTACTTATTCGCCACATTGTCGCCTTTTCTGGAGTAATCAAACATGGAACCGACACTTGAACACGTACCGTCTACTCTCCCTTTACCATTTTCTGCGGCCGTTCGAGCTGGATCGGTTTTGTACCTTTCCGGCCAATTGGGCATCGGCGTTGGAAGTAGCAAATTGGTACAAGGTGGAATCGCATCAGAAACCAGGCAAGCACTGGAGAACATTGAAGGCGTGCTGCTCGAAGCGGGTAGTTCGAAGGAAAAAATTGTCCGGTGCGAAGTGTTCCTTTCGGACTTTGCCGATTTTATGGCGATGAATGAAGCCTATAAGAGCTTTTTTGGCCCAGGACCCTACCCGGCGCGAACGGCAGTCGCTGTAGCCGGAATGGCGCTGAATGCGAAGATCGAGATTCAAGCAACCGCGATCCTTTAATTCGAGTTCAGTCTTTTTTGGTTTTGCCGGGTCTCAGCTTAGGTTCCAGGCCGGTGCTGCCGTACGTCATCCCGATCCGGGCCCCGGCTCGGCGGCCACCGCCATCGTCTTCGGGACGAAAAATGCGCGGTCCCCTCGCAAGAACACCGCCATCGCATAGGTAATTGGCGCCGGTAATGAAACGCGATTCGTCGCTCATCAGAAATAGTGCCAAGTTTGCTATGTCTTCGGACTGGCCGGCTTCGGGCCAGGGCTGCAATTTTGCCGCGCTATCGTCCTCCATGCCGCCTCGTGCGGCGAGGGGCGTCACGATCACACCCGGCGCAATGGCATTCACGCGGATTCTATGCGGCGCCAATTCGACGGCCGCGTTTTTCGTGAGATTGATGACGCTGGCTTTCGCTGCCGAATAGGCCTGTGGTCCGGCGCCGCCCGCCATACCAGCGACGGAAGCTGTCGAAAGGATCACGCCGCCCTCTTCCTGTTGGATTAGTACCCTTGCCGCGTGCTTGATACCGAGGAAAACCGACCGCGACAGCATGGCAAACGTTTCATCCCAATCGTCAACCGAAGTATCGGTGATGGGGCCGATTACGCCTCCAATGCCAGCATTGTTAAAGACGCCATCCAGGCGACCAAAACGATCCAATGCCATAGCGATCATGGCCTCGATATCGGATTCTTGCGTTACGTCCGTCCGTACGAATTCAATCTGTTTATGGCCGGCTTCGCGTGCCAGTGCCATCGTTTCGTTGCCCGTTTCTACGTTGAGATCCGCGACCACGACGGCGGCCCCTTCGTCGAGGAATCGCAGCGTGGCCGCGCGACCCATGCCACTCGCCGCACCCGTAATTACGATGACTTTGTTATCTAAGCGATTTCCCATGTTCATTCCGCCAGTGGGTTGATGATGCGTCGAGGGACCTCTCCCTCGAGATGTTTGGAGAGGAAGTCGATTGCAGAGTTAATTTCCTCCGCTGGGATTTCGGGATGAAGTCCTGGATTCGCGTGCATGCGCTTGTCCGGGGATCCGAGCGAATCGAAAAGTTCCAGGTACCCGTCACGCGGAAAGAGCTCATCTTCGAGTTGCATAAGATAGAGAAGAGGGCAGTTGATGGCGGTGGCGTCCTCGTTCAGACGCTCCGCAAATTTCGCGACCGCCCCGGTCGTTCCGAGAAGTCCCAGGACGGCTACTGTGACGTTGTGTTGATTTCGTGAACGTTCCGCTAGCAGCGGGATGCCGAAGATAGAACCCATCGACAATCCAAAATATGCGAAACGGTCGGTGTTTGTTGCACGTTTACGTTTGACTGTATCGATGGCGACGTTCCAATCGGCAACCATATCCTCGATGACCGTTTGACGCTCTAATTCAAGACCAAGGGCTTCGCGTCCACCAGGACCAACCTGCCGCAAACCGTGGACCGGACCATCCAGCGCGACGCTGGTGTATCCCAATTGCCCAAGTCTATTCGCCATATATGGAATCGGTGCTTGGTAGCGATCGCCCGAGGCACCGTGGCCGAATGCAATGAGCGTGTCGTCCACCGGGTCCTTGGGTGTCCACAGTGCGCCGGTGACGTTGCGGTGTGATTCGCGTTTAACAACAAACTCCTCGGTAATTTGTCCGCTCGGATCTTTGGCCGTTTGCCATGAGGTGGATGCCACTGTGTCTTTGCCCGCTCGCGATGGAATTTTTCGTTAGTTGAAGGCGGGAATGACGTCGGTGGCGACGCGTTCGATGACGTCGAAACGGGTGTCGAAATTGGGCAGGATCATGATTTGATCGAGTCCTGCTTCGTCCAAGGCCGCCAACTGATCGATCAACTGATCACGGGTACCGATGAGGCTAGCGGCTTGGAGCACGTCAGGTGTAAGAAAGCGTTCTTCTTCCGGAAGAACCCAGCAATTGTGGCCCCCATGAATACGCTGATGCCGACGTTCTTCTGGGTAGGCCTCGATCATTTCGCGGTAATCGTCCCAGATGTAGGCGAGTGCGCCAGCAGGTTGGTGACCGAAATTACGCACCTGTTCATATCCATAATGGACCGCGGCCATCGCCATGGCACCGCATTCGGCCTTAACGCGGTCAGAATCGACGGCCTCTCCGTTGTCTAGAACGACAATAGTCGAGAGTGCTGTGGTGTAGTAATCGTCGCGCTCGATACTTCTACCAGCTTCGTTTGCGCCGTCCTCAATCATGCGCCAGATGTTGGCCATGACTGCAGGATTTGCCGGTATCCCTAGCACGGCGCCGTCGCCATGTTTTCCGGCGAGACCCAGCGATCGAGGTCCGAAACCAGAGATATACAGGGGGATTTCTTCGTCGAAATTTACAAAACCCTTGTCCGGCATGATATGGCGAATGGGTATATCACCCTGGCCGGATTGGAACAGGGCTTCTTCACCGCGAAGAAGCGGTCGCAATGTTTCAAGATACTCGTCAAATTGTCGTATACGCATGGGTGGTAACCCCATGACCCGTAACGCCGTATTACCGGATCCCACTCCAAGAAATGTGCGGCCAGGCGCTAACGCATTGATGGTGGCGATACCCGCTGCATTGACTGGTGCTGGTCGCGTGCCTGCGATGGCCACCCCCGTACCGAGTCGTATTCGGCTGGTACGCGTTGCCGCAATGGCCAACGTTGCGTAGCAATCTGACCAGAGCATTTGACTATCCGCGAGCCAAGCGTGGCCGTACCCTAATTGTTCCGCACGGACGACGTAATCGATGTCGTTAACGTGGGACGCAACACAGATTCCGAAATCCATAATCGTTCCTTTTATGGTTAGGCTAGATCCAACCGCGCAGGCCGGTGGCGGGGGGTGTTTCAGGCGGTCCCGCAAAACACTGAGCAATATCCATCCAAGCGGTCGCAGATGGACCGTGGACTTCTAGGTCCGCTTCCGCGATGTTCCTTCCCTGCGTGACGACGTGCGCGAATTCAACGGCCGCTCCTTGGATGTAGTCGTGTTCGGATGGTTCGTTCCATTCCCAGATCAACCCTGAAGGAGACTCGAGTCGTACGTATGGGATGGGGTTTGGTACCTCGAGTTTTCGATTGACGAAAGTCCAGCCGAACGTGCGGACGCCGATATGGCATATGTTCTGAATTCGGTCGGTATTTGTGCGAGCGACGTGAAGCAAGTCGTAGACATCCTGGCCGTGAGCCCAGGTTTCCATTTGGCGTGCAGTGGCCATCATCCGGATACCCATATCGGGTCCAAACCAGGGGGCTCGAGTATCGGGATCTGCGGCTTCCAGCGCGGCGCATAAGTCTTGAAAATAATCTCGCCAGCTTTGCAGCAATTCTTTTCCTTGAAGAACTTCGGGGTCTTTAACGAGCGAGCGGTCTTTCATCCAGGCGCGGAACCCGTCCGGGTCGGTGACGGAGTGGACTGTCCAGCGATCTGCATCATGTAGGTGTTGGACGACCCAGTTGACCGTCCGATCCTTGAAGGGTGTTTGCATTTCCCAATGGCGATCCTCCAACGTTTTCAGAAATTGATGAAGGGAGTCGCCTTCCGCTCTTAGATCCTCGACCTGTTGCAACGCCACGAAAACTCCTTAGCTCGTTCTGAGACCGAAAAAAAACATACCGTCGTCCAGACACCAAACCGGCAAAACCAAAACGTAAGTCGACAGGAAGAAAGACGATACGACGGGCTCCTTCGATTTCATGATGACAGCATCAGTGGGAGCTTCCTCAAACGCCGACCCGTAGCGTTGAAGATGGCATTGGAGAGCGCCGGCGCGACCGGCGGTACCCCAGGTTCCCCCACGCCAGCGGGTGCGGCCGACGAAGCAACGAGTTCGACGGATACCGCCGGACTTTCGTTCATCCTGATGACCGGGTAGTCGTGGAAATTGCTCTGATCGACGCTGCCATCCGCCATGGTGATACCGTCCGTTCGTGCCAGGGATAGTCCAAAAGCGACGGCACCTTCCATTTGCGCGATACAGGAATCGGAGTTGACGTAGGTTCCGCAGTCCAACACGACCCAGGCGTTCTGGACCTTGACATTGTTGCCCGTTACTTTGGCTTCAATGACGGTGGCGACGTACGAGCGAAAGCTGTGATGCACCGCAACGCCGATACCGGTTCCTTGGGGTCGGTGACGCGTCCATTCCGAGAGATCCCGAACGCGTTCCAGAACATGCCGAAGACGTGCCAAGTCCAACCCATGTCCTTTGGGCGGCTGATCTCCAGGCACTTTTAGGATGCCGCTTTTAGGAATCAAAGCCAGTCGGTACTCGATGGGATCAATTTCAGCAGTTGCCGCAAGTTCGTCGACGAAAACGTTAGTCGAGAAGGCGTGAAAAATGTTGCAAACGGATCGCATCCAGCCGATTCGAACGCCTGGCTGGAGACCTTTCGATTCGAATCGCTGGTTGGGAATCCGGTAAGGGGTATTCGAGAAACCCATCTCCAACTCCCATCCTGCTGGATCGTTACTTCCGCGAACGTAGGTCGTCATAATGGAAGGAAACGCGGTTCGTTGTAACCAGGCTTTGGGCATCCCCGTGTCGTCGAGCGTTGCGCGATATAACTGCGCGCTTGCGGCGTGGTAGTAGTCATGCTGAATATCGTCCTCGCGGCTCCACTGGACCCTTATGGGGCGTTTTAGCCGACGTGAAATTTCAACTGCTTCGAGGACAAAGTCGGGTTTCGACTTGCGACCAAACGCGCCGCCGAGCAAGGTGACGTTGATCGCCACATTCTCGCGATCGGTTTTTAGCCAGCCGGCAACTTGATTACGTGTGGATTGGGGATCCTGGACGGATGCCCATACTTCCGTGTGGTCTTCTCGCACATCCGCTAACGCGCAGGGTGGTTCCATTGGCGCATGGCTGAGAAACGGCGTTTCGTACACTGCTTCGAGCGTTATCCCATCGGTTTCGAAAACGCGGTCAACGTCGCCACTGTCGAAAAGAGGACGGGATGGACTGCGGACTAAAGCGCGTAATTTTTCGTTGAAGGACGGTGTGGTTGCTGCTTCGGATGGGTCGGACCAAGCGATATCTAATTGCTTGGCGGTTTGCATTGCAGCGTAGGTTGTTTCCGCAATGACGGCGACCCCTCCTAGCGGGAAGAATAGCGGAGCGCCGGGTGTTGGATTGAGTGTTTCAAGCCCGATAAACCCAGCTTGGCTTTTCGCATCTTGGTGAAGTTTTACCGAAACGACGTGACTCCCAAGACGTGGCGGGCGAACGATAACGGCGATGGCCATACCAGGTAGCCGAACGTCTGCCGCATACGTCGCCGTTCCGGCGGCGATCGCATCCGCATCGACATGTTTCATGCCCTTGCCGATATAACGAAAATCTTCCGGAGCTTTAAGATTTACGTTGCGAGGGACGGATAAGTTTGATGCTTCCGCCGCAAGCTCGCCGTATGCGAGTTTGCGACCCGACGGCTTATGTTCGACGAAATGATTTAGTGCCTCGCATTCGCTAGCGGGGACGTCCCAACGATGGGCCGCGGCGGTTTCGAGCATTTGACGGGCGGTTGCGCCCGCTTGTCTGAGCTTATCCAAGAATAGCCGGATACTTTGTGAACCGTCGGTGTTCTGATCTCCGTATGCCCTATCCCCTTGTGCTTGGGCTACCTGAACGTAGCTCCAATCGGCTTCCATCTCATCGGCGACAATTTGAGCGATGGCGGTGCGAATGCCCTGACCCATTTCCGATCGGTGCGAGGTCACGGTAACGGTGCCATCGGTACCCAGAGCGACGAAAAGATTGGGCGCCAGGCCCTCTTTTGCCAGGGCGTCAGGACGCGATGCTTTGATTGGAAGCGCGGTACCGAGAACCAGAATGCTGGATGTTGTGATGAAGTCGCGTCGGGATAGATTGTGGATCGTCACGCTATCTCCCCGGCTATTTCGTGAATGGCACTCCGGATTCTTCCGTAGGTACCGCACCGGCATATATTGCCGGACATGGCGCTATCGATGTCGGAGTCACTCGGACTGGGATTTGACTCGAGCAAAGCGGCCGCGGACATGAGTTGTCCCGCCTGACAATAACCGCACTGGGCGACGTTGCGTTCGGCCCACACCGCAACCAATCTAGGATGTCGCTTTCCGAGCGCTTCGATCGTGGTGATTGTTTTGTCGCGTGCACTTTTGAGCGTGGTTTGGCATGAACGGGCTGGGACTCCGTCTAGATGAACGGTACATGCTCCGCAAAAACCTTGACCGCATCCGAATTTGGTACCGGTAAGCCGTACATAATCACGGAGAATCCAAAGGAGTGGGGTGTCTTCATCGGCCTCAATCGAGTGTATTTCGCCGTTGACGCTAATTGAGTCGGGCATACGCCTGTCTCGCGGTTGAATTGTGTTACGAGATTAACTGTTTTTCAGCGGCAGGGTGAAGAATGAACGTACCGCGCACTTCATGAGGTACCTGAGCGAAGAACGCTTAGCATGCGTTTGAGTGCGAAGTGTTCATAACTACCCAAGATTAGAGCTTCGACTTCTTTCCAATTAACCGCGTCTTCAATGTCGAGCCTGATCCAACCGTTTTGCCCGGTATACGCGGGAATTTGAAATCGAGGGTCGTCGGTTAGCGTTGCTTGAAGGTCGGGTCCCACCCAGGTATCCAACACTAGCCGTTTGGCTCGGGTCGTCACGGTGCAAAATGTCTTTGTTCCCGCCTTCCAGGCCGGCCGGCCGAAACGCTTGGATTCGGAGACTTCCGGAAGTGCTGCACATAGATCCCGCAGGGTCTTTAGGACAGCTTGAGGGCCCGCCCCATTCATAGGATCTACATCGCGGGGGTCCATGGCGGTGTCGGGTGGCTCGATATCGATCGTCTTACCGATTTTTTGCACAAGTTCGGGGTGCGCAGAGTTTTCGTAGGCCTGTCGGACTAAGCTTGCAATCTGATTCCACCCAAGACCTCGGTCGAGAAGCAACCCCAACCAGCCACGGGGACCTACGTAGGGTGGTCGAAAGTAGTGCTCGGGTTCAGCCTCGCAATAGAAGGCTTGAGCGCCGTCGGGTGCGTTTAACCAGAGCGCGACCTGTCCGCTTCCGTGGTGGTTGACACTGAACATCGCGAAGTTTTTGTTACGGACATGGAATGTCGGCATGCCATGCGACGTTTTTTCCTGGGCTTCGGGCAACCACAAGCACACTTCCCGTACCGCGGCCGGTATGTCTTTAGGGGTTGCTTCGTCTGACATTGCGAGCCCGTGTCACCCTATGGGTTAATGCATTGAATGCTTGTTGTGTGGATCCAGGCAAGTAGGGACTGGGGAGATGGAGCTAATGTCGTTGTGAAGAAATGGCGCGCTGAACGACTTATTGACGCACCGATTATCGATGCCTCGACACACCCGAGTATCGGGGAAAATATTCAAGGGCCCTCTCTCATTGCTGTCCCGTCATGGATCTCTGAGCGTTTGGGCAACTACTACTTATACTTTGCTGATCACAAAGGTCGGTATATTCGACTGGCATACGCCGATGAATTGGCCGGACCCTGGGTTGTGCATGTTCCCGGAAGCTTGCAGCTCGAACAGTCCCACTTTCCGACTGAACCGTTACAACTAGAAGACGAGATGCTCGAATCGCTTAAGCGTCGAGCGGCCCAAGATAAGACGCGGCTGCCTCATGATCTTCATAAAGAGCTTACGACGCCGCACATTGCTTCGCCCGATGTCCACCTGGACGAAGAGAATCGTCGCATCGTGATGTACTTTCATGGATTGCAGTCGCCGGGAAACCAGTTAACTCGGTTAGCGACATCACGCGATGGTTTGATCTTTGAGGCCTATCCTCAAACGTTGGCTCGCAGCTATCTGCGCGTATTCGAATATTGTGGCAATACCTATGGGATGGCGATGCCGGGTCAGTTATATCGGAGCAACGGCAAAGGGTTTGAAGAAGGCCCTCGCATTTTCAATGCCGATATGAGGCATTTTGGATTGTGGGTGAACGAAGATGTGCTGCACGTTTTCTGGACTCAGGTTGGTCATACGCCGGAACGCATCCTCGTGTCGAGAATTGATATAAGTCGACCGTTTGCGGAATGGAAGGAGTCTGATGCGTATGAGGTCATGCGGCCCGAGCGAGCATGGGAAGGCGCTAACGCACCTCTCGAGCCATCGATCCGGAGTGTGGCGTACGGCCGAGTCAATCAGCTAAGGGATCCTGCGGTATTCGAAGAGAGAGGACGTCTATATCTTCTTTACGCCGTCGCAGGCGAGGCCGGTATTGGTATTGCGGAGCTGCATCGGGAAGAACGAAATGAGTGAAGTCGAGCAAGCCGATGTCGTTTATGCATGCACGGATAGCGGTGATTTGCTGATGCGTTTGTTCCGGCCGTCAACGGCCAGCGGGCGTGGAATCATCATGGTTCACGGCGGTGCATGGACGGCGAATGATCGAACGACGCCGTGGGTAATGTGCGAAGCGCTCGCCGCCGCCGGGATGTTAGTAGCGTCGTTAGATTTTCGTTGTGGTCCTGATTTCCAGCATCCAACCGCGTCGGCTGATATCGCGGCGGGCGTACGATATGTCCGAATGCACGCCGACGAGTTGCAAGTTGATCCGAATACGCTGGGTCTTATTGGTAGTTCGTCCGGAGGTCATCTTGTCTTGTTGACAGCGCTGAAGCCCGACGTACCAGAACATGCGACAACACGGGTTGTTGGGACGGAAATTGAAGGCGCTGGCGTTTGCTCGGCAGAAGTCCGCTACGTTGTTGCCCTATGGCCCGTGTCGGACCCGCCCGTGCGATACCGGTATGCTCAAGAGATCGGTCGCAGTGAACTGGTTGCCGCGCACGACGGCTACTTCGGCTCTCTCGATCAAATGCAGCATGCCAGTATTCAACGAATCTTACGCTGTGACGAAGCCACGCACCTGCCGCCCGCCATGATCGTTCAGCCTGGGGAGGATGCGAATGTACCCGAGGCGATGACGCTGGATTTGGTTACTGCCTACCAGGAGCGGAATGGATTATTAGAGTATCGATACTTACCCGGACTTCCGCATGCCTTTGCCTATCAGCCATCGAAAGCGACTGACACATTAGCAGTCGATGTGCTGTCATTTATTCAGCAACAGGTTAGTGGGCTCTAACCACACGTCGATCTTGCAGACGACGGGCGTGACCTACTAACGATTAGATCACTAGGCGAAATATCCGGCCGACAATGCAGCTGCTTTGAAGTTTTGTTCGAGGATCCCGAAATTTTGGATATCCGCGTTGACGACGTCCAAGCCGTGCTCTAACACGTAAGCATAGCTACGCTGGAAGTCGGTGAGGTCGGACTGCAATAACTTCTCGTCGTAATAGCGGTTGAATGCCTTTGCATTTCCGCCGCCAGCGTACCATCGGCCGGCAAGGAGCCTGCCAGCCTTCATGCCGACAAGAGCGACGCCGGCGTCGCGAGCCGCGTCAAGACGAGAGCCTAACGAAACCATGTCCGGGGTACCCTCGAGAATGGAGCGCTTGTTCCAGTCATACCAGCCCGCCGGCGTAATCGCGATCATCGCGAGGTCGTACCAGCCCGTCTCGACGGCTGCGGCTAACACGTTCTGGGCATTCTCATGACTGCTCACACCGAGATGCGTGACTTTGCCTGCGTCACGGGCGGCTTCAAACGCGAGTCGAATTTCGTCGCTACTTAGCAGGCTTGGGTTATTGCTCCCCATGACGTAATAGGCGTCAACGTGTTCTTGCCCGAGCTCGGATAGGCTTTGATTCATCAACTGTGTCCAAGTCGCTGCCGCACGCTTTGCGTCATCGACGGATACTTCTTCGTTGGCATCAGCGCGAACCGGAGCAGGCGCTTTGGAGATAACAAAAATGTTATCCCGGTGGGAGCGAATAAACGGAGCCAGGTGCTGTTCAGCCTTGCCGTAATACGCACTGTATCCAACGTCAAAGACGTTAACGCCTTTCTCAAATGCCAGGTTAAGGAGGTGGTCGGCGGGGGACTTGGAGAGTGCCGCGCCGCATCCGTAGACCAATCGGCTCGCATTGAAACCGGTTCGTCCCAATGTGCGGTAAGACATTTCCGGCCACGCGTCGGCGCCTGTGGCGGTAGCGGCGGCACGTGCGGTGGAATAATTTCCATGTCGGAGCAACGCGTATCCACCTGCCCCGAGCATCGCAATCTGGTTCACAAAAGATCGACGAGTCGCCATCGCTCAGTCTCCGATAATTTTTAGCTTAGGTCATCATACCCTTTTGGTTGGCGAAACAAGAGGGCAGGAACGAAGGGGAGATACTGATATTGAACGAACGAAAACGATAGGTTAGTCGCCGATGCTGACTCTAACAAGTAGGTGGTATAGGTCAAGCGACAAGCCTCCAGGAAATGATTCCAGTTCCGGTTAGTCACAGGTATTTATACGACCATGGGAGCGATAGAAAAACAGTGAAATTTCCTCGTGCACTTTGTTAGAACTGATGTACGATGCTTGCGGGGGAGTTGATACAGACTGCGATAACCAATGAGCGTATACAGACATCAGCAGGGTAGCTATCGGAGCTACCGTGTCGCGCGCTCGGTCAATGGGGATTTGCGACAAGCGTATTTTCCTCGTACCAGGGATGGGCTGAAGAGAGCCAAAGCGCAGGATGCGAAATGGTCGTCCGAGCAGTCACGTGCACAGCGTAGCTTTACCGGACCGGCTCGTCGCTGGTCCCCGAAACCGAAGCCGAAGCCGAAAGCGAAGGCGTTACGAGCGAAGACTAAGGTAAAAGCTAAAGCGAAGGTAAAAGCTAAAGCGAAGGTAAAAGCTAAAGCGAAACCAAAAGCTAAAGCGAAGGTAAAAGCTAAAGCGAAACCAAAAGCTAAAGCGAAACCAAAAGCTAAAGCGAAACC
>CAJWCW010000053.1 GCA_913030615.1 uncultured Gammaproteobacteria bacterium
CGTTAATCGAGACGGCTTCGGCATCACCTTGGATACCTCGGGCGAAGGGCTCTACGGTTACTGGTTCATCGTGAATCTTGGTGGGTCGGTGCTCGACGGCAAGGTGGCGCCCGAAAGGAGCATGAGCGAGCAGTGGGACGGCCCCTGGGAAGGCCAAAGCACTAGGGTGCCGGGCGGGTGGAGCGTCGAGATGTTTCTGCCCTGGCCGATGATGTCCATTCCCGATGCCAAACAGGCGAGAACCATGGGTATCTGGGTGAACCGAAAGGTAGCGTTCATGGACGAGCAGTACAGCTGGCCTGCGCTACCCCATACGCAACCGCGGTTTATGTCCGCCTTACAACCGATTCGATTGCCAGCACTCGAAACAAAACAACAACTCGCCGTATTTCCATACGTCTCGGCCAATCACGATGCAATGAACAGTGACCAGGACATACGTGCCGGTACCGACATTGCTTGGCGTCCCTCAACCAACCTTCAATTGACCGCCGCCTTGTCACCCGATTTCGGCTCCGTCGAATCGGATGACGTTGTTGTCAATCTGACGGCCTACGAAACGTTTTTCCCCGAAAAACGACTTTTTTTTCTAGAAGGCAATGAAGTATTCATCACCACGCCCAGGTCCGACGTCAATCGATACGGTTCCAGCCGCCGCGGCGGCGGGTCCCGGGCAACCGCTTCGACCTATACGCCCGAGCCAACGACGTTCTTGAATACACGGCGAATTGGTGGTCCCCCGCGGCACGTATCCGTCCCCGACGATGTCGACGTTGCCTCCGTCGAACTCGGCAAGCCCACCGACCTCCTCGGCGCCGTCAAACTAGCAGGAAGTTCGGGTCGAATGCGTTACGGCGTCTTGGCTGCCTTCGAAGACGAAGTTGAACTTCCAGGCATCGTCAAGGCGACAGGCGAGCGGATCACCGTTCAAGAAGACGGACGTGACTTCGGTGTTGTGCGAGCGTTGTACGAACAGAGCGACGGTGCCCGCCGATCCATCGGTTATATCGGCACGGTGGTCACCCTACCGGACGCCACTGCCATGACACACGGCATTGACGCTCACATGCTTTCGTCAGAAGGCAAGGTACAGATCGATGGACAACTCCTATACAGCGACGCTGGCGAGCAGCCTGGTTACGGTGGATTCGTCGACATGTCCATCCAGAAACGACGCGGTATCAACCACAGCTTTGAGTTCGACTATATTGACCAGAATCTGGACATCAGCGATCTAGGTTTCATTAGCCAAAACGACATGATCGCCACGCAGTACGGTGTGTACCGATTTGTGGGGCACGGTCTGAAGTATTTCCGCCAGGTAACCACGTCGGCCTTCTTTGGAGCGCAGACCAACACCGATGGTTTCCTCACTCGCATGGGCGTGTACACGGGGCAAGGGTTTGAATTCCCCAACTTCTCGAGCATCAGATTTTCACTCAATTACTACGCGCCGAAATGGGACGTTATGAATAGCCGGGGTAACGGCATGTTCAAGGTCGATGATCGCTTGTTTATGCACGTCGCCTACGGCACCAACTCAGCCAAACGATTCGCCTGGAGCGGGACCTTCGGGGCGCAACAAGAAGAACTCGATGGTCAGTGGGGTTATAGCGCGGACTTCGGATTTACGTTAAAAGCAAGCGATCGGATGACGCTCGATCTCGATCTTCGTTTCAAGAAACGTGATGGGTGGTTACTGCACCGCTGGGGCCGAAATTTCGCGACGTACGAGGCCGACGATTTCCAACCCCGGATCGAAATGGATTATTTCTTCAGTGCCCGCCAACAACTCCGTCTCACCATGCAATGGGCGGGCATTCGCGCGAAATCGCTGAGTTATTATCAAATCCCCGAGACCGATGGCGAACTGGTCCCAAGAAACCTGGCTGACGGTACAAGCAACGAGGACTTTTCGTTGTCGCGGCTCACAGCTCAACTACGATACCGGTGGGAACTGGGACCACTCTCCGATCTGTTTGTCGTTTACACGCGGGGCAGCAACCTGGCGATCGGTGACTTGAACGACGGCTTTGGTGACCTTTTCGCCCAGGCGATCGACGAGCCCGTGGTCGATTATCTAGTCGCCAAACTCCGGTATCGCTTTGGCAGGTAGTTCAGGCAGGCTTGCCCCATCAAAGCGGCCTTCGCACGTGGCTTGGGCTCGTGCTGTCAACGCTAAGGCATACCTAGACCAGCGGAAGGAGTGATCCAACGTGTCTAACGATCCGGTCGACATCCTAATCATCGGCGCAGGCGCTTCTGGAGCGGCCTTAGCTTGGACGCTGGCAGAAACGCGTATGCGTATCGTTTGTCTGGAACAAGGCGATTGGTTAAACCCCGCCGAATATCCGAGTGCTGGCAAAGATTGGGAATCTCGACAATACAGCGACTTCAGCATCAGCCCAAACCGACGCAAACGCGTCACCGATTATCCAGTCAATGATCAGGATTCACCGATCTCAGTTGCGAATTTCAACGGCGTCGGCGGCAGCACCATCCTCTATGCAGGCCATTATCCAAGATTTCATCCATCGGATTTTCGGGTAAAAACACTCGACGGCGTCGCCGATGATTGGCCCCTCGACTATACCGACCTTGAGCCCTACTACGCAGAAAACGACAAAATGATGGGGGTCTCGGGTCTCGCGGGCGATCCGGCGTATCCACCGAAACCCGCCGTCATGCCGCCCCTACCCCTAGGTAAATCAGGCCAGGTTCTTGGTAAAGGGTTCAACGCGTTGGGATGGCACTGGTGGCCGTCGGACTCGGCCATCGCCTCCACGACCTACGACGGACGCGACAAGTGCGCCAACCTCGGTGCGTGTACTGTCGGGTGCGCCCAAGGCGCGAAGGCAAGCTCAGACATTACCTATTGGCCGCACGCGATACGGGCCGGTGTCGAAGTACGAACGCGCTGCCGTGTTCGCGAAATTACCGTCAACGAAAACGACATGGCATCGGGCGTGACCTATTACGATGTCGATGGCAACGAACAGTTCCAGCCAGCAGAAGTCGTGGTATTGGCCTGTAACGGCGTGGGTACACCACGAATCCTATTGAATTCAGTATCGAATCGATTCCCGAACGGACTCGCAAATCGTAACGGCCTCGTCGGGAAGAACCTTATGTTTCACCCCTACGCATCGATCCAAGGAATTTTCGACCAGCCTTTAGACGGGTACATGGGGCCAGGCAATTGCATTTGGAGCCAACAATTTTACGAGACGGATCGCTCGCGAGATTTTGTCCGGGGCTTTACCTACGAAATCACACGCGGACGTGGTCCCGTTGCAACCGCCCTAACCGGCATGTTCTCGGGTCGGATTCCATGGGGCGAAGAACATCATCAACGATATCGTGAACTCTTCAATCAAATCACGGGCATGGTCGCTATCTGTGAAGATTTACCCGAGCCGCACAACACCGTCTCCCTTGATCCAGAGCTCAAAGATAGCGATGGGATCCCCGCGCCAAAAATCACGTACAAACTGTCCGAAAACAGTCGCCGCATGCTCGATTACGCGGTCGACCGAGGCATGGAAATACTTGAGGCGGCCGGAGCAACCGACGTCATGACCGAAGCCCCGATCGCTGTGGGCGGTTGGCATCTGATGGGGACAACGCGCATGGGAGTCGACCCAGAACACTCTGTCGTCAACGAATGGGGCCGCAGCCACGACGTACGCAATCTATTTGTCGTCGATGGCAGTATTTTCGTGACGTCGGCTGGCGTCAATCCAACCCGTACTATTCAGGCCTTGTCGCTCTACATTGGCGACACCATGAAAAAACGTCTCGCCACACTGTTCGATTGAGAGCTAACGATGAGTGACGAAGAATCTCTGTTAGCAAGCGATTTACCTCTTTCAGATCCGCAACGCGAAATACTCCAGGCACTGATCGGATCCATAATCCCTCCAAGCACGGACTACGATGCCCCGGGCGCAGACGATCCATTAATCTTTAGGGACATTCTCGTCACGGCTGGTTCTTACATTGATATGTTTGAAGCCGGACTCGAAGACATCGATCAACAAGCGAAGCGAAATCACGACGGCGCCGGATTTGCGGCTCTCAGCGACACCGATCGACACGCTATGGCAGAGCACCTGAGTCGGACGTTAAACCCTTTCTTGCGTACGTTAGTGAGCATTACCGCGCAGTGTTACTACCGCGACGATCGTGTCATGCAGGCGCTCGGGATGGAGCCCCGACCTCCATTCCCCAAAGGGTTTACGATCGAGGAAGGTGATTGGACCCTCTTGGATCCCGTGCGCCTTCGCGGCAAACTCTATCGAGATGTCGATGGCTAATTACTTTCATGCCTGAAGCGCCCACACCTTGAAAATCGAATCGGCTGCGCCCGCGTTGGGCGTCAGGATCCGTCGACTCGACCTAGCTAGAGACGGCGGCAGAGCCGTCGACGAGCTACGCGCGCTACTTCTCGAACATCAGCTCCTTGTCATCGCCGAGCAGCAGTTAACGTCTCGGCAAATCATGGACTTCGGACGAGCCTGGGGCGAGTTGATGACACATCCGTCGGCAATGGCGCGTCCAAACCCGTATGTACAGACGCTCGCCAACCAAGGCGATGTGAAAGGCAAGGGCTTCGGTGCTTGGCATTCCGATATGACCTGGCATCCCACACCGCCGTGGATCACTATGTTGCATGCACAAACGATCCCGATCTCAGGCGGCGATACCGGCTACGCTAATCAACATCTCGCCTACGAATCTCTCGATCGTGCATCCCTCGACAAACGCCGGATGTTCCGTCGGCACTTGGCAACACAAGAAGAGCTTTCGGGTCTACGTGCTTTTCACGTCGGCAAGGGGTTTGGCGAACATGTCCCCGATTCCGTGCATCCGGTGGTACGTACGCATGATGAAACAGGTCGTAAGGCACTGTACGTCAACCCCGAATTTACATCGCACATCGTCGACGTGACTGAACGCGAGAGCGAGCGATTACTCTGGCCCCTATGGCTGCATGCCGTCACGGAGGAATTCACCTACCGCCATCACTGGTCAACGGGCGACTTGGTCATCTGGGATAATCGCTCGGTGATGCATACCGCCATCCTGGACTACGACGAGCCACGATCCATGTCTCGCATCGTCATCCAGGGCGACGTACCCGTCTAGACATGGTTAATCGAAGCCAAAGCAGCATTGTGCTGTTTGTGCTGGTGGTAGCAGCATGCTCGTTCGAAGAGTCTGACCTCGACGCCAACGTTTCTTACCAAAAGAATGTGGAGAGCTGCTTGTGTCGTTTCATGGATTTCGAAACGGACTCGCACTCCGGTGTGCACTACGCGCGCATGCAAAAACGCTGCAACGAAACCGTGCACGGTGCCAACCCATCTCGCTACGAGACCACGCTCTACTCAGAACCCGACATCAAAGAACTTCGTTGTCGAGATAAAGTCGATGCCTGGCTCATCGTCACCGACAAAAACGCATCGTGAGCCGACGGGTTATCCATATCCGTGACGCGT
Organism: uncultured Gammaproteobacteria bacterium; assembly: GCA_913030615.1. GTDB lineage: Bacteria > Pseudomonadota > Gammaproteobacteria > Pseudomonadales > Azotimanducaceae > UBA11889. Next base: position 5,502 of record CAJWCW010000053.1, read on the forward strand.
TGCTTTCGATCCATCACTCGTCCAACTAGCGCGCGGTGTAACCCCCGTCCACCGGAAGAACGATACCGTTAATAAAACTCGCTTCGTCACTCGCCAAAAAAGCAGCCGCGGCGGCAATTTCTTCAGGCTGTCCCAACCGCCCCAGCGGGTGCAACGATGTTAAGTATTCCGTCGCACCATCGACCTCCCGGATTCCTTCCGTCATCGGGGTTTCAATATAACCGGGTGCGATCGCGTTAACCCGAATGCCCCTGGCACCAAATGAAACAGCGAATTGTTTGGTTAGTCCAACCACGCCGTGTTTCGCGGCAATGTATGCGCCTGTCCCAGGGCCCATCTCAACCGGCTGGTCTTCCGATATCGAGCCCAAGGTAAGGCCAACCAATCCCGCGATCGACGCGGTATTAATGATTGCTCCACCACCTCGTTCCGCCATGACAGGCACACCGTGCAAAAGCCCGTAGTAGACACCGCTCAAATTAATCGCGATGGTACCGTCCCAACCAAAATCCCCGCCGCCGACGCCCGCGTTGTTAAAGAGAATATCCAGACCGCCAAGATCACGAACGGTTTGTTCCACAGCCCCTTTGACCTCAGACTCCGACGACACGTCGAGTGCCAGGAAGGACGCGCTGCCTCCGCGCTGTTCGATGGTGAGGGCCGTTTGCTCTGCACCGTCCCCATCGATATCGGCACACATAATCGCGGCGCCTTCGGATGCCATCCGTTCCGCACTTGCACGCCCGATTCCACTAGCAGCCCCTGTGATAAGCGCCGTTTTTCCATCAAGTCTTGACATAACCGTTCAGTCCTCACCGTATCCGCTACCCGACTGATCGGTCTTTTTCTGCGGCTCCATGCCCGCGACAGGGCGGTCTTTGGGCGCACTTTCGTACGCCCCTCGAAAATCCCGGAATGGGCCGTCTCGCCATTCCAACGCGGCCTTCAGGCCTTCATCACGTACCCGACGACCCCACTCTGATCCCGCCGAGCGCATCGCACTCAAAGCCTGTATTTCCGTTCCCGAATGCAACCCCTCGCGAATGCCCATCGTTTCGTATTGACGATTCACCGACCGCTTGGAATACATCAACATTTCATTGTCCACATGCGCCATCCGGCGCGCGAATTTTTCCGTAAAGTCCCCCAACTCGTCCTTCGCAACGGCGTAGTTAGCCCAACCGAGACGTTCCATCTCATTGCCCGAAAACGAATCGCCCACGTACGCGAATTCTCGCGCCTTCGCCGGCGGCAGCAACCAGGGAGTCCACATCATATCCATCGTCGTCATAGCTCGAACCGGGGGATAACCAATCTGCGCGTCTTCAGCCACGATTCGAAAATCGCAAACCGACGCCAACTCGGTGCCACCCGCCAAACAATGTCCTTGAATTTGAGCGACCACGGGTTTGGCAAGTTCCCATATCGTCCAGTTCGTCATGACCACGTGTCTCGCCCATTGTTGATTTCCCGGATGCGTTGTGCCCGTCCGTGGTAGTTTCGATCGCGGATCAACAAATAGGTCATCGCCAGCAGATCGTGCTGGCGTCAAGTCATAGCCGGCCGAAAACGATCGTCCCGCGGCCCGCAACACGATCACTCCGATCTGGTCGTCGGCCTCAGCCTCCCGCATCGCTTCCATTAACTCGCCACGCAAGTTATTGCTGAGCGCGTTAAGCTTTTCCGGTCGATTTAGCGTGATATACGCCAATCGCTCGTCAGTTTCATACAAGACATCTCGTAATTCCATAAGTACCCCCTTCCAATGAATTCCATGATAACGCCTTATGGCGTCGGCGAAATCCGCGATCTTTACGGTATCATCGTGACATGCTTCCACGTCTCGATCTCTCTCAATGCGGCCGTTCGATCGCTGAAAACGTTGACCTTGTTCGACGCGCTGAAGCCCTCGGTTGGGAAGGGGCATGGGTCTCTGAAATTACGGGCACCGATGCCGTAACCGCAGCCGCTTCTCTCGCCGGAGCGTTAACTAAAGGGCGTGTCGGATCCGCCATCTTCCCGATGCAAACCCGGGACCCGTTGTTACTTGCCATGACCGCCGCCAGCCTCAGCGACATATCACCCGGCGGATTCGTGCTCGGACTGGGCACCAGCACGCCGATCATTATTCAAGACTGGCACGCAACGCCGTGGGGGGACTCGCCGCTCGCGCTAACTCGCGAATGCGTGGAATTAGTCCGCCGATTCTTCGCTGGGGAGCGAGTGACGACGGAATCGGGCCGATGGTTGTATCGCCGAGCCTCCTTAGCTACGACGCCAAAATCTGCGGTTCCTATCTATCTGGCTGCCTTGAACGACCGTATGTTACAACTCGCAGGAGAGATTGCAGACGGCGTCATCCTAAACTTCGTCAGCGTTGGCGATCTTGTCCATGCAAAAGCGAAAATCGCCGAAGGCGCCCGTCGCGTCGGTCGATCACTGGAGAATTTTGAATACGTGATCTTTTTTCGATCGACGGTTACCGAAGACTACGAACTAGTTCGCGAACGATACCAACGTGAACTACTTACCTACGTGATGGCCCCCGTCTACCAAAAAATGTTCGCTCGCGAAGGACATGCGGAACTCTGCGAAGAAATTCAAACGCTCTGGCGCGCCGGCGAAAGGGAAACAGCGCTGGCGACCGTACCGGAGGCATTTATTCGTGACCGAACCTTGATTGGCAACGCAACCGACATTCACGCGCGGCTTGCGGAGTATCAAGAGGCGGGGCTCGATTCAAGCATGATTTTCCCCGTCGCCATCCCCACCAACGATTATTTCGATGACACCCTAAGAACCATCGAAGCGTTAGCGCCGGAGAGCTAGCAATGCTCACCGAAACACAACGAGCAAGCTACCAAGCCAACGGTTATTTGCTGCTTTCAGGGCTTGTCGACACCGACTCACTCGAGCGCTACAACCATCGATTCATCCAATTTGTTGAGGGTGCGGCGACACCAGCCAGCGAGATGAAACTCATGCAGGACGTTATGGTCGCTAAGGGTGCTGTCACACCACACACTCCGCTGCACGCTATCAATAAGCTACTAAATTTCGAGGACGATCCCGAACTCTACGCATACGTCCGACATCCTGCCTTGTTAGCAACAGTCATTGAATTGCTCGGAAGTCACGATCTTTACTCGATCGTCACCAACGTCTTCAACAAACCGCCTGGCGTCGATGGACGCCATCCCCTGCATCAGGATCTACGTTATTTCCGTTTAAGGCCACCCGAGTCGATCGTTGCGACCTGGACCGCGATTCTTCCTTCGACCCGCCGTACTGGTTGCTTAGCTGTGATACCCGGCAGTCACAAGGGGCCCCTACTGAAGCACGCAAACCCGGATTGGGAATACGTCAATTTTGCGTTTTACGGAGTTGAGGCGCCCAACCTCGAAGAACGTGTGCACATCGAAATGGAGCCTGGTGACACCCTACTTTTTCATCCGCTCTTGATCCATGGATCGGGTCGAAACCGCGACACCGTATTCAGACGTTCAATCTCAACGCACTACGCCCGCGCCGACTGTGTCTCGGCGGGCGAGGATTGGCGCTCAAGCAGTCGCGTCCGCCAACTCCAATAGAAAATAGTATGCCCGTTGGATGACCACCACGGGTCGGTCGCGTCAATGAAACTGCGGAACGACTTCCTCCGCAAACAATGCCGCCGGTTCAACGGTATCTTTACCAAAAAATTCCATGACTAACATGGTGCAACCCATCTCAACGTGTTTCTGGATCGCTTCACAACACTGGTCAGGAGTGCCCGTGATCGCGATCGGTCCTTTCGGATCGCCCATGTGACCACCAAAAAGTTTCTGCGCCCGATCCGCCATCGGTCCTGCTTCTTCCGCGGTACGTGCAATCGTCACCAAACACTGTTGACTTGGCCTTATTTCACCAAAATCCCGGCCCACCGTATCGCAATGTCGTTTCAGCACGTCGATTTTGTGTTCCAGCACCGGGTGGTGGGCGGCCAGGTTGTTCCAGATATCCGCTTCCTGGGCGGCAAGTTTCAGCGTCACCTTTTCACCCGCTCCGCCGATCAGGATAGGAACCTGTCGCGGCGGCTTGGGTTGGCAAACGACATTTTCCGTCTTGACATACCGACCGCTGTAGCTGATTTCCTCCTCCTCACCCCACATTCGTTTCAGCAACTCGACCGTCTCAGCTAATTGAGCCAAGCGCTCGCCCGTCGATAGAAAGGGGGTGTCAAAATCGGTGAATTCACGCGGCATCCATCCGGCTCCAAGCCCGGCAATAACACGTCCCCCAGCGATATTGTCGGCCGTCGCAATGATCTTGCCCAATTGCGCGGGGTTGCGCATGCCGGCGGGAGTGACGAGCGTACCAATCTCTACCCTTTTGGTGATCGCAGCGAGCGCCGACACCATCGACCATGCTTCTAGAATAGGAAGTTGTGGCGATTGCGGACCGTAAAAATGATCACAAACCCAAATAGAATCAAAACCCTGCGCTTCAAAACTTTGCGCGGCATCTGCTGCCGCCACCCACGGTCGTTTGATCTGCGGTACGGTCACCCCAAAGTGCACACTGTTCATCTCAAAACCCCCTAGTTACAAACCTAGCTTACCGCGAAAAAGCCGCCTCAGCAGATAGCTGAATACCACCCCATCAATATCGACCGAACGCTAGCTGTCACGCGCACGAATTCGTTGCCGCATTAAGGCATGAACGAGATCGATCGTCGGCGTCGGTTGCTCAACGAGGCGAGCAACTTCCATCACCGACTCCACCAGCGCAGCAATTTCGAGAGGCCTTCCTTGCTCAAGGTCTTGCAACATCGACGTCCGGTGCGCACCAACGGACGCAGCAGCGTCGATCCGCCTATCAACATCCACGGCAAATCGGATACCGTGTTTTTCCCCAACGGCTTGCGCCTCTACCATCATCGCCCGCGCAATGGCACGAATGCCTGCATCGCCGGCAAGAACATCGAGGGTAGCCATCGTCAACGCGCTAAGCGGGTTAAAGGAAAGATTCCCCCACAGCTTGACCCAGATTTCGTCGCGAATCCGTGGTCGCACCGGCGCTTTCAAGCCCGCATCGATGAATACTCTTGCCAGGGTTCGGACGCGCTCGCTTCTTTCCCCGGACGGCTCGCCTAAACTGAATTTGTCGTCAGACAGATGACGTACCACGCCTGGCTCAGATACCTCCACGGACGGATACACGACACAACCGATGGCGCGTTCGGGACCTATGCCTCTCCATATTAGGCCGCCGGGATCAACGCTATCCAAGGGACGTTCGCTGAACGGCGCCTCAAGGCCGTGGAAATACCACCAAGGGAGGCCATTAACCGCGCTGACAACGGCGGTGTCCGTCCCGAGGAGAGCTCTTATATCGGCCACAACACCCGGCAAGGCATGAGCTTTGAGCGTCACCAGCACGAAATCCTGGGGCCCAAGTTCGGCAGCCGAGTCCGTGGCTGTAATCGCATGTGTTTGCGATTTTCCATCACGCCATAGCGTGAGGCCGTTCTTTTGGATGGCGGCAAGATGAGGCCCCCGCGCAACCAACGACACCTGGCAACCCGCACGGGCGAGCATCGCGCCGAGATATCCTCCGATAGCGCCCGCCCCAAACACACAAATTTTCACGGCGCGAGTCCGAGCGCTTTTGCAAGTCCAATGCGCTGGATCTTTCCGGTCGGTCCTTTTGGAATTTCCCCAACGAACAGGACCCTCCGAGGCACTTTAAAATCGGCAAGCCTTTGCGCAATAAACGTTCGAAGTTCGTTTTCGGTGACCTCGCTACCCTCCTTCAGAACAACGGCAGCAGCTACCTCCTCGCCTAGCTTGTCGTGTGGAATCGCAAAAGTGCAGGCTTGTGTCACCGCATCATGATCAAGAATGACTTCATCGACTTCGAGCGGCGCGATTTTCTCACCACCTCGGTTGATGATCTCCTTGAGTCGACCGGTGACTCTGACGTAACCATCGGCATCCAGCAGTCCCTGATCGCCGGTGCGGAACCAACCACCTTCATGAAAAGCGCCTGCATTCGCCTCCGGATTGTTGATGTAGCCCGAAGTCACGTTCTTACCTCGAATCACAATTTCACCAACGTCATCCTTCGCAAGCGCAACGCCATCCTCGTTCATAATCGCAACCTCTGGGCCGGCCGCTGGACCCACACAACCAGGCTTCCGGGTACTAGGTGGCAGCGGATTCGAGCACATTTGGTGTGCAGCCTCGGTCATGGCATACGCTTCAACAACAGGAGCAGAAAACGCGACCTCGAGTGCCGCCATGACCTGCGGCGGCAAAGAGGCCGACGACGAACGGACAAACCGTAACGAAGACTGCTCAATAACCTCTCGATTACGGGGCGCTCTCGACAAGATGGCCTGATGCATCGTCGGAACCGCGCTATACCAACTCGGCCGCGCATCGTCCAACCAAGCGAAAAAACGTAACGCATCGAAGCCCGGCGTACAGTACACACTCGCGCCCGAGATCAGAGACGCCAATACCGGCGCCATCAACCCATGTATGTGAAAAAGCGGCATCACGTTTAGGCAGCGATCGGCTCCGGACAACTGCAGCGTGGCCGCGATATTGGATGCTGACGCTGCAAGATTACCCATCGAAAGCGGCACCATTTTTGGCCGTGACGTCGTCCCCGATGTGTGCAAAATAAGTGCGATTGCATCCTCTTCCCGAGCCGGAACTTCATCCCTCGCCTCACCGACGGAAAAAGAACCCGCCGCCTCTCCTTCTTCAATTTCGATCACGCGAATCCCAAGACGGTGCGCGACCTCGATCGCGCCGGATTCCGAACCCGTCTCGACCATCAGGGCCGACGCCTCCAAATCTTGAAGATAAAATTCGAACTCATCGGATTTATACGCAGGGTTTAATGGCGCCGTTGTACACCATGGGGCCAAACTCACGAACGCTGACGCCATCAGCGGTCCGTTAGGCAAAACCATCGCCACCCGCGAATTGGGCTCAATCGCAATTGAACGTAGTTCACCGCCAGCCCGTAAAATCTGTTCTGACAGAAGAGCATAGGTTTGAGAGTCGCGATTCGGTGCGGCAATGGCTTCGCCATCGTGAGTACGCTTCGTTAACAACTGCAATAGGTTTTTCATCCGACCTAAATACTCCCATTTTTCGCCATCGATTTTCCCTTTTTTCTTGGCCCTCGCTTCCAATGCCGCGAATTTCAGTCCTTCCTTTTCGATCAATTTTCTTGAGACCGTCGTCGTTTTCGCTGGCACTTAGCGATGAGCGCACTTATCTTTAACCGTCTGTTCTAGGAAGGCTCGAAACCATGAATGTTGTCAAAGATTTGCTGAAGTCCGGCGCGACCGCCATCGGCACGGACGGTTCGATAACCAGCGATGTCCGTTTCTTAGCGAATTCAGGTTTCGATTTTCTCCTTTTCGATACCCAACACTCGCCGGTGGAAATCAAGGCGTTACAACCTCAGTTGGCGGCAATGCGCGGCAGAACAGCAATTCCCATTATCAGGGTCGGTGAAAACAGGCAGGATCAAATCTGCTACGCCTTAGACCAAGGCGCTAAAGGAATCATCGTCCCCATGGTCAATACCAAGGAAGAGGCCGAAAACATGGTCGCTTGGTGTAAGTATCCCTTTGCAGGCGTGCGCAGTTCGGCAGGCCCGCGGGGGGAATGGGGCGAATTCAAAAGTTACCGCGAGTACATGGATATCGTGAATGAACAACTGTTGATTATCCCCATGATCGAGACTGCGGAGGCCCTGGAAAGCATCGACGAGATTTTGAGCGTTCCCGGGATTGATGTACTCCTGGTCGGCCCCTCGGATCTCTCGATAAACCTCGACGTCGCTTTGGATTATCCCAATCCAAAGTATCTAGCCGCGTTAGATAAGATCGCGTCGGCTTGTCAGAAAGTGGGAGTTGCCCCCGGCATGTATTTTGTTCCCCCCGGTATTGAACCGAGTGAACTGATCGCGAAAGGATTCAGATTTTTCACCCTCCCGTGGGGTGGTTGGGCAAGCCAGGGGATTAGTGATGGTCTCGCGAGTGTCCGCTAACCCATCCTTCCTCAAACGTCAGTGGACATAAACTCGATCACGAGACCAATACATAAAGAACAACCATAAAGGAGATTTTTGTCAATGAAATTAGGAATTTACGGAGGAAACGTCAGACGTGGTCAACCACTTTCAAGCCTCGTCGACGAGATCGTACAAATGGAGGACCAGGGGTTTTCGAGCTACTGGTGTCCCCAAGTCGGTACCTTCGACGCCTTGACAATGATCGCGCTGGCGGGGCCGCAAACAAACGCCATCGAACTTGGCACCGCGGTCGTGCCTTCCTACCCAAGACATCCAAGTGCACTGGCCCAACAAGCAGCCACCGTAAACGCCCTAACGGGGGGTCGCTTGATACTCGGGGTCGGACCCTCACACGCGCCCGGCATTGAGGCGCTTGGTCTCGAATATTCTCGTCCGGCACGACATATGCGCGAGTACGTATCGATTCTTAAAGCGTTAGGGGACGAAGGTCGCGTCGAATTCGACGGTGAAATGTACAAAATGACGACCGGGTTCGCGTGTCCGGAAGCATCCCCGTTTCCCGTGGTGATGTCAGCTCTCGCCCCTCTCATGCTTAAAGCGGCCGGCGAAGTCGCCGACGGCACAGTCACCTGGATGGTTGGAAATAAAACGATCCGCGATCATACGGTCCCGACAATCAACAAGGCGGCAACGGATGCTGGTCGGCCCGCGCCGCGCATCATTGTCGGCGTACCGGTTTGTGTACACGACGACCACGAACAAGCAATCGCCCGATCCGTGCAGATCTTCCAAGGCTACGGGCACTTGCCCAACTATCGACGCCAACTCGACGCTGAAGGGATCGACCAGGCCGGCGAAATCGCCGTGGTTGGAAACGAATCCGAAGTCGAAGCACGACTACAAGAATTTTTTGATGCCGGGGCGACCGAAGTTATTGCAAGCGTTTACCCTGCGGGTGATGACGGTCGTGCTTCGTTTACTCGAACCAACGAGTGTCTTCGAAGCTTATTGGCGGCTTGATACGAGAAGGTTCTACGCGCCTGCAAAAAAGCGGCGGGGGTTATCCACAAACAGACTGCGTACAGTCGTGTCACTGACCCCCATCTCAACCAAGTCGGGAATGACGTGGCGGTGGATGTATAGATACTGATCGACGTTACTCCTAAAGAAGTCATGCTCCTCGGGAATGGTGCCGTCCGGACGTTCTTTGTGGATGTGGAGACAAATGCAGTCGTGTGAGGGACAAAGCCTGTCGCCGTACCCCTGGTCGATCAACGTCTTCATGGTGGCGGTACGCGCTTCGGGACTCACAAGGCGGCCGGGATATCGATCCAACCCTAAGTAGCAACCTTGATCGAGGATCCATCTTAAGTATTCGATGTCCGTCGTATCGTTTGAATGATCGATTTTTACCCGTGTGAGGTCGACGCCCTCTTCACGAAAAATCTCAATCTGACGTCTCGCCACCTGACCCGTCGGGTACGAATGGACCATCAACGGTATCCCGGTTTCAATCTGCGCGCGAGCCGCAGCCCGCGCCATCAATTCGAGGTCCACGGTCACCCCCTCGAAGTCCGCGGCACACTTCAGGATTCCAGCTTTAATTCCGGTCCCACGAAACCCCTCGTTGATGTCTTTGATAAATTCTCGCGCCATTTGATTCGGCGACACACCCCGGAGAAATCTCGGGACATCCAACCACCAGCCGGTCACGTTAATGATGTTGACCCCTGATCCTTCAGCAACTGCGCACAAAAGTTCCGGATCCCGCCCGAGGTCGTATGTCGTGGCATCGACGATGGTATCGATGCCCTCAGCTTTTACCTTCTTGAATGTATCGATCGCGCGAGCTTCCCGATCTTCCGGGCCAAACAAATCGGGATAGGTACGAAACATCGCGGGGGCGCTCACCATGACATGTTCGTGCATAAGCGTGAACCCGAGATCATCGGACGAAATGGGTCCCAACACTGAGTTGATTGTTGTCATCGCACATCTCCAAGAGTTCTAGCCATCAAATTTCCCCGCCCGCAAAAAGATACGTTGCCTTCGCTTCATTGCAAACCATTAACTGCCAGCCATCGCGACGAGTCGAGCCCTTACCCGGCTCATCGGGGGACAACGATCAATGTCGGCTCGTTTTCGACAACGTCAGGGATCTCCAATAATTTGTGCGATTGGTTATTCTAGCGTCACGGATTCACCAACTGATTCGACCGATCTGAGAACACAATGGATATTCAACCAGAGGCCGCAGGGTTTGATAGGGATCGCTTAGCACGGATTACCGATCATCTTGACCGCAATTACATTGCCTCGGGAAAACTCGTCGGGTGTCAGGCCCTGGTCGCGCGGCACGGCCACCCAGCTTACTTCCAATCTCTCGGGGAAGCAGACCGAGAGCGCGAAATTCCAATTGCCGATGACACCATTTTCCGCATCTACTCCATGAGCAAACCGATCACGTCCGTTGCGCTTATGCAGCTCTACGAAAAGGGCTACTTTCAACTCAACGACCCCATCCATCGCGTCATACCCGAATGGAAGGAATTG
>CAJWCW010000054.1 GCA_913030615.1 uncultured Gammaproteobacteria bacterium
TCCGTTTGGGTATCGATTACGAGAAAGTGAAGGCCGTCAATCCTCGCGTCGTTTATGCAAGCATCTCGGGTTTCGGTCAAGACGGTCCCTACGGACATCTGCCCGGGTTCGATCAAGTCGCGCAAGGCATGGGCGGTCTGATGTCGATTACGGGTCTGCCGGGGCAGGGCCCCGTCCGCGCTGGCATTCCCGTCGCAGATCTGTCGGCCGGGCTATATACCGCTCTCGGAATTCTTACCGCACTCATTGGTCGGCAACATACCGGTACCGGGCAATGGGTTCAGTCTTCGCTGCTGGAGGCGCAGATCGCGATGCTCGATTTTCAAGCTGAGCGGTGGCTGTTGGACGGTGAAGTCGCTCCACAGGCAGGCAACAATCACCCCACAGGAATCCCAACGGGGGTTTTCGCGACCGCCGACGGGCACATCAACATCGCAGCGACAGGGGCCGCCATTTACGAGCGGTTCTGTGAGGTCATGCAGCGCCCCGACTGGTTAACCGACGAACGTTTTCGTTCACCAGGGTCCCGATCGAAAAACCGCGACGCCATGAACGCTGAAATCGAGGCAATCACCGTTGGCCGATCCAGCGAAGCATGGATCAAGGCGTTTAACGATGCAGGCGTACCGGCGGGGTACATTTATTCGATCGACGAGGTCTTCAATGATCCTCAGGTGAAACACTTGAAAATGGCCTCCCCCGTTCACCATCCTGAACTCGGCGACATAAGCCTCGTCGCCCAGCCCGTGACACTCTCTGACGCGCCGTTTCGTATCCGGTCAGCAACGCCGAAGCTTGGGGAGCACACCGACGAGGTGCTCGGCGCAATCGGTTACACCGATAGTGAAATCGAGCAGTTCCGTCTTAACGACGTCGTCTAGAATGAAGCGAATCTGCGTCAACTGCGGTTCCAGCGAAGGCAAAAACCCCGCCTATCGGCAAGCCGCACATTCCCTTGGCAATGAACTCGCAAAGAGAAACATCGGGCTCGTCTATGGGGGTGCCCGAGTCGGGCTCATGGGTGCAGTCGCCGACGCGGTTCTTGCCGCGGGCGGAGAAGTCATTGGCATCATCACTCGCGATCTAGACGATATTGTCGGGCACGAGAATCTAACGAGCCTCGAAATCGTCGATACGATGCATGACCGTAAACGCCGATTCGCCGATTTAAGTGACGGCTACATTGCCATGCCCGGAGGCTTTGGAACCCTTGAGGAAATATTTGAGGCGATTACATGGAATCAACTGCACATTCAGGAACGACCAACAGGTCTACTCAACACCGCCGGCTACTTCGACGCGCTGTTCGCATTCTTAGATCACGCGGCACAAGAAGGGATGATTCGTGAAGAGCACCGACAGAGCGTCCTCGTCGCTTCCCAACCCGACCAATTAATCAATCAAATGGCGACTTACCGATACCCAAACGTCGGGAAATGGGTCAAACAATGAGCAGTATGCGAACGTCATCGCATGTAAGGGAGCTGGTCCATCGGATTTTCCTCAGAAAAAATTACGTCGAGACGACCGAATAAAAGGTCCTTCCAATCGAGACCCAGATCGGTGATTTCCGATTTCAAGCGATCAATTTCTGTCGCGCAGGCAATGGTATGAATGGCAAGCGAGATCAAGTGGCCCGTTAACGCGTCTTGCCTTAATTCATCCATTCCATACTCACCGACGCCTCCTTCACGTAAATCCTCGAGGTAATTCTCCATGAGTCGCTCCTCGTTTTCCTGACGTGTGTCGGTTGAAAGCCCAGCGAACATAATCCGAGCGACGTCCCATGCGGCGGGTGCCACCATAGGAAATTGCCAGTCAATCACCGCAAACCGCCCGCGACCCTGCTCGTTTGGGAAAAACATTTGTTTGGGATGAAAATCGCCATGCACCAACGCGTACGGACGGGAATCAACCCACTCCAAGAATTGCGGTACGCGATCGAGCCAGTGCCGCAGTACGTCTTCACAAAGAGGCGTCATGGCGTTATCCAACGCAAGTGGCAAAGACGCTTTCGCGTTACTCGCGGTGGTGTTAAAAAAAACGGGGTCGCTTCGTCCCACAAGAAACGCTTTGTCCAAAAGTTCCGGATTGTTCCACCAACGCGCGTGAAATGGTCCAGCGGCACGAAGCGCTGTTTCAACTTGGTCAAGCGTCGACGCCCAACTCGGCGATACCCCCGCTGAGAGGTCCTCTAACAACAACACGACTTCCTGCCCATCGGCGCTAGCCGAACTGTGGTAACAAGCGGGTACCGGCATACCGCCGTCCCCAAATTCCGCATAAAACTTCGCTTCACGGCGATACAGGTCAAATGCGACAGCAACCCCTCGCGTGGCTTCGGCCTTTGCCGTGAACTTCGCGATCATCCGGCCAGGTAAATCCGTATCACCTCGGTAGGTTAGATCAACACTTGCGACATCGGCCGTCTGGCCGGGGGTAGGCAAGTACTCGACGTGGGCACCAATTACTTCGGCACCTCCCAGCTCCAGCACCTCATTAAACCACGCAATATCGAAATCTTCGGGCCCTTTGGGGAACACAGTGAACTCCTTCCACGTACACCCGCCAACATATCGCGTTTATCCGTTGAATCGAAGCGCTGCCATCATTCGATGGCAGCTGTCGTATCGACCGGAACTTCATCCGGGAACAACTGATCAAGGGCAATCGAGCCACCATCTTCTTGCACCACTCGGCAATGTGCGCGTTGCAGTTCGCGGGGCTCCGTCACGCCACACGAATGCGCGATGACGCCAACTTCCTTCCGAATGCCTTGGGCATACTCGCTTACTCGACTAGCTTTATCCGTCGGATCAAGTCCCCGCTGTAATGAGGGATCGTGCGTGGTTACCCCGGTGGGGCAGGTGTTCTTGTGACATTGAAGGGCTTGGATGCAACCAAGCGCAAACATAAATCCGCGGGCGCAAACCACGAAATCCGCTCCCACGCAGATGGCCCACGCGACTTCGGCTGGAGTAATTAATTTTCCACTGGCGATCACTTTAATCCGGTCTTTCAAGCCGTGCCGATTGAGCAGGTTAACGACGCCCGGAAGACTTTCCTTGATCGGCAAACCCATGTAATCGATCAAACTCATGGGCGCGGCACCTGTGCCACCATCCGCGCTGTCGACCGTGATGAAATCGGGTGCACTTTCGACCCCTCGAGCTTTGATTTCGTTGCACAACGTCTCGAGCCAATCGTAATTACCTACCACGGCCTTAACGCCCGTGGGCTTGCCTGTGATCCGTCGAACACGGCCAATAAAGTCCAGCAGATCTGACTCTGAATTAACCTCACGATGGCGGTTCGGGCTAATGGAATCCTTCCTCGGAGCGATGAGCCGGATCTTGGCGATTTCTTCCGTCACTTTTTCGGCGGGCAAAATCCCACCCTTACCGGGTTTTGCGCCTTGGGAAAGCTTGATTTCAAACATGCGTACTCGCTCGTGGCCGGCGACCGCCGCGAGCTTTTCGTCCGATAGGTTTCCCTCAGCATCTCTGACCCCATATTTGGCAGTGCCAATCTGAAACACCAGGTCAGCACCACCTTCCAAATGCTGTGGCGCAAGTCCGCCTTCTCCCGTATTCATCCAAATCCCGGATTGCCGAGCCCCGTTTGAGAGCGCTAGAACGGCCGGTTTTGAGATCGCGCCGTAACTCATCCCGGAAATGTGGAAGACCGACCGCGTCGTGTAGGGAGAATCTGCAAACGGCCCGAGCGTTACCTCGGTGGTTTCGACCGCGTCTTTCTTTAGGGTTGGAAAAGCACAATTGACGAAAATCACCGTGCCCACCGGACGTAAATCCCGCGTTGATCCAAAGGCAACGATGTTGTTCTCACCTTTCGCCGCTCGGTACACCCAAGAGCGTTCAGCCCGATTAAACGGCATTTCTTCGCGGTCGAGTGCGAAAAAATACTGTCGAAAAAACTCCCCTAAATGTTCAAACCAATACCTGAAACGTCCGATCACCGGAAAATTGCGCCGAATCGCATGCTTCTTTTGTACGCGGTCTAAAACATAAACGACGGCGATGACCAGGATCCCCAAACCAACGAGAAAAACGAACAATTGCGCCAAGACGTTAATCAGGGTGAGCACATGCCCTCCGAAAAGTCCGCCTCGCTATTAAACCAAGTCCAACCATGACCCACCTGCATCAAACCGTCCTAGTCCGAGCTAGCGACCCGATCCACGCCGATGGCAAGATCCTCGCCATGACGCTTAGCCAGCTTATCGAGATTATCGCCATGGTCGTCCCGATCAATTCGATATTGCGATACGAAGTAAAGGGCGCCGACGTTCAATAAGCAATAAAGCGGTAAGAACAAGACCGCAATGTTGATTCGTATGTCGTACGTCACTTGTTCAACACTCGTAATTGCGTCAAGGCCAACCAACGAAACGATGATGCCGGCTCCGATAATGCCGCCGGCCGAAATGGCCTTACCTGCGAAGCCTCTTGCGGCAAAAAATAGGCCCTCCGACCGTCGTTCAGTGACCACTTCGCTATCTTCCACCACGTCCGCCATCATCGAATCGAGCAGGACGCCCCCGATGATTCCACAAAAGACCTCGACGACAATAAAAATCGAGTAGATGTAGAGACTTAGCCAGCTACCCAACTCTGGCCACGCGCCGGTCAGTACGAGGATGTAGGGAATGGGGTACAACGCGGTGTTGAGTAATATCGCGTAAATCGCCGCTTTTTTCTTACCAACGCGCGCGCCAAAAAACGGAGCCGCAAAGACGGCACACACCGGCGCCACCAGAACCCACAATCCCGTGACAGCAACTTGCGGGCCACTAAAAGCAAAGAAATAGGTGGTGTTATACAAATACAAAGCCATGCCCAAACCACCCGCGATACCAACCGTCAGACCGTACAAAAACAAAGCCTTGAAGTTTGGGTTCTTTAGGGATTCAAATATTTGTCCAACTTCCGACGCGATGTCCCTCAGCTTGAACGTGTCCGCGGGTCGCGGCAGTGCCGACGCTTCTCGCTGAGTCCCAAAGCTCGAGATAACAATGGAGAGGAAGATCAATAGGGCACCTACGGTGGCGTAAATCGTGTATCCACGTTGTACAGCGAACCCGTACGCGCCAGCCCAAAACATCATGTTGACGATGTGAATGCCGTTGCCGCCATACCATCCGAAAAAGTAACGGAGTGACAGCCACTGATTACGTCGGTCATAGTCTTTTTCGAGATCTGGCAGCAAAGCCGTCGACGGCATTTCAAACAATGTGGTTCCAGTTCGGATCAGCAGACACATCAGCAACACGTACATGAACGCGTTGTCTTCATGAAGCTCGATGGCTGGATCAAAGAGTAGGTAAAAACTGATCGGCAGGACCAACAGTGCTGCGTACATGAAAGGATGTCGACGACCTAACCGGGAACTGGTCTTGTCAGACCAATGGCCCAACAACAAATCAGACACCGCATCCCAGATCATTGCGATGGCCAGTGCAATGGACGCTTTAAACCCAGCTATCCCCAAGACCTCCGTACAGTACAAGAGCAAGAGATAACTAAACGCGTTGTTCTTGATGCCAAACGCCGTCGCAGCGGATCCGTAACACCAAAACACCGGTTTTTTCCACAGTTTCTCGGTTGTCATTGCTTTACTACTCCACTACAGATTAAACCTGCCTTCCGCCACCCGACTTCAGCAAAAAATGGGCCGGACGATGGGTTGATAACCCGAATCATTCCCATCGTCAAAGCTAACTTGACCGAAACAATGACAAATCAAGTCCAAGTTTAGACAATCAACCTCTTTTGCACTTGGAGGGCGTGATGTGAGCAACCGTGCTGCATCCATCGCGGTAGTGATTGCACTCGTTGTCGGCATGCTCGCGACACTCGCGATCCGGCCTCCAGGGAACCAGCCCAGTATCAAGCAAAACGGCTCTGGTCCAGGCGTGCCCCAACTTCGGTGGCGGGTTCCGGTCGCGTTTAGTACCAATTTACAAGCGCTTGGCGACAACGTCGTGTTTGTTGCTGAAACGTTATCGATCGAGACTAACGGTGCAATCGAACTGGCTATTTATGAACCGGGTGAACTCGTTCCCGCGTTCAATATCGTCGACGCAGTACGCGAAGGTAAGGTACAAGCCGGCTATACCTGGATCGGCTACGACCAAGGAAAAATTCCAGCGTCTGCACTCATTGGCGCGGTACCGTTCGGTATGGAACCCTGGGAATTTTCTGCGTGGTGGTACGAAGCCGACGGCCGTGAGCTCACCGAAGCTTTGTACGCGCGCTATGGCGTTCATCCTATTTTATGCGGACTCATTGGACCAGAAACCGCCGGCTGGTTCCGCGAGCCGATCGAGTCGCTCAGCGACGTTCAGGGCCTTAAAATTCGGTTTGCCGGACTCGGTGGTAAGGTCATCGAACGTCTTGGGGCCTCGGTAACGATGTTACCGGGTGGCGAAATTTTTCAAGCGCTTGAAAAGGGAGCCATCGATGCAACCGAATTTTCGTTACCAAACGTTGATGAATCGTTGGGATTTGATCGAATTGCCAAACTGAACTATTACCCCGGATGGCATCAGACCTATACCTCCGCCCATTTGGTTATCAATGCAGAACATTGGTCCTCGCTCAATTCAGCCCAGCAGAGTTTATTCGACACGGCTTGTACCGCTGGAGTAACACGCAATTTGGCTCGAGCGGAGGCTCTCCAGGGACCCGTGCTCGCCGGATTTCCCGCCAAGGGCGTGCAAGCGATACGGCTCCCGATTCCGATATTACGCGAACTAAATCGCGTGACAGACGAAGTGATGGCGGAAGAAGCCAGCAATGACGAGGATTTCCGGACAATTCGAGCGTCGCAGCAAAATTTCCGTAACGTCTACGCGCGGTGGAAAAAACTCGCGTATCTACCACGAGATTTTTAGTTGACTCCGGAGCTCGAACTTCCGACAACCGCTTTCTCGCGCTGGATCGACCTATTCCTGCAGCGTCTAGGCAACGGGCTGTCGTGGATCTGGGTCGGACTGATCTTCGTCATCGTGCTCAACGTCTTACTTCGCTACGTCTTCAGCGAAGGTAGGATTGAACTCGAGGAAATTCAGTGGCATTTGTACTCCATTGGATTCATGTTCGGCCTAAGCTACGCGTTTCAAGCCGACGCGCACATTCGGGTCGATGTCCTACACGAACGTTTCTCGCCCGAACTCAAAGCTTGGATTGATCTCTACGGCATCGTTCTTTTCGTCCTACCTTTCACGGCGCTCATGTTGATCTATGGGGTCCCGTTCGTCACGGACAGTTATCAAACCAAGGAGGTGTCGCAATCACCTGGGGGACTTGAACTACGATGGCTGATCAAATCAGTCCTGGTCCTTGGTTTTTCGTTTCTTGGACTGGCTGCCTTCGCACGGCTGACCCGACTCTGGTCGTTTCTTTTCTTCTATGCCCGCTAACGAAATACTGGCATTGGCGATGTTTTTCGCCTTCATCGTGTTGGTGTTCACCGGATTTCCTGTTGCGTGGATACTTGCCGGGCTCGCCATACTGTTTACCGCGATCGCAATCGTCGCCTCCGTCGACTTTGGCATGTCGATCGACATCGATTGGGCTTTTACGTCCATTACCGTCGAACGCGTATGGAACGTCATGGAAAACTGGGTCATGGTGGCCCTTCCTATGTTTATCTTCATGGGCTTGATGCTGGATCGTTCTGGCGTCGCCGGTCGGCTCATGAGCGGTTTCGCCACTCTCTTTCGCGGCATTAACGGTGGCCTCGCCATCACCGTTGTCCTGATCGGCGTACTTCTTGCTGCAACCACGGGAATCATTGGCGCATCCGTCGTCCTATTGGCCTTACTCGGCCTGCCCGTGATGCTTGAACAAAATTACAACAAAAGCGTCGCTGCAGGCACGGTTTGCGCCGTAGGCACTCTCGGCATTCTCATTCCCCCAAGCATTATGCTGGTCCTGATGGCCGACCGGATGGCGATGTCAGTAGGCGATCTATTTTTAGGTGCAGTCTTCCCCGGGTTGCTATTGGGTGGACTCTACGTGCTCTATCTCTTGGGCCACGGTTTGATAAAACCGGCGGATTTACCCTCAAGCTCAAGCGGCAATAGTTTCGACACCGATGCATTACTGATGTTAATCAAGGCGGTTATTCCTCCAGCGTTCCTCATCTTTGCGGTCCTCGGCAGTATCTTCCTAGGTTTCGCGACGCCAACCGAAGCCGCGGGCGTCGGTGCAGCCGGAGCCCTCGTCCTTGCGTTGGCCAATGGATCGCTATCCAAATCGATCCTTACAGATGTCGTGAGGGAGACCACACGCACCACGGCTTTTATTTTTGCCATCCTTATCGGAGCAACAGCTTTTTCATTAGTCCTGCGGGGTCTCGGAGGCGACGAACTCATCGAAAGGACGTTGCTAGGGCTTCCCTTCGGGCCGACAGGCATCATCATCACGATCCTGATATTTACCTTTCTGCTCGGCTTCTTTCTCGACTGGATCGAATTAACGCTGATCATTCTGCCATTGGTCGCACCCGTGGTGTCATCGCTTGGCTTCGACCCCGTGTGGTTCACGGTTCTATTCGCAGTATGTCTTCAGACAAGCTTCCTCACACCACCAGTCGGGTTCGCGATTTTCTACCTCAAGGGCGTCGCTCCCCCAGGCATCGATGCAACCACCATCTATCGAGGCGTTGTCCCTTTCATCGGGTTACAACTAATAGGTCTTACGGTTATTTTTCAGTGGGAATCGTTGGTTACCTGGCTACCAGCACAAGCGTACGGTCCCTAAATTTGGCAATTCAGAATCGGGCGACGGTCCGAAAAATTATCCTGCATGCAGATTGACTCGATAGCCCTCGTCAGCTGATTGCAGCACCGATACCTCTCGTTGCATTCGATCCCACGACTCCACGACAAAGTGCCGCTGATCATCAAGATCCTTAGGGATTTCGGCAAACGGAACTCGCCAAAAATGAACCTTGATCGTCGAATTTACCCACGATCCATTAATCAACGAATAGAAATCCGCCGAACCTTCTAGCCCGACATGGGCACAAAACAACAGATCTAGCTGTGGATTTGCCTGGAGCAAGGCCAGGATTCCGCCGTATCTGGGTGGAAGCAAGCGCGTCCACCGTTGTGCCCGAATCCGATCGTCCCCACTCAGTTTCTCCAATACCTTCTCGCGTTTCGCTGCCGAAAACCGCGACCCCTCGGGATAAATAACGACGCCCTCGGATTTTGAGAGTCCCTTTAACAACGAGGCAACGCCATCGAGCTCTCGTGCAGGATCGTCGGAAAATCGATCGACAAAATAATTAGGCAGTCGGTTCCCGACAATGTCGAGACATGGGTCAAACAATAATTCTCGTTTGAGAACGTACCTCAGGTGTCGATCGCGGGGTTGCCCGTACAAACGAACTGGAAGAATGGTATCTCCAATGCTCGCATGGCGGGGAATAACGATGACCCCGGGTCCGTTAAGTGCCTCACCACCTGAGACTTCGAACGAGATGCCGAAAATGTGTCTACCCAACCGTTCCAAACTACCCGCCCACCCACACTGCAATCGGAAATTGGCCTGTAAGAACCTCTTCGCCCGACTAGAGGCACCTCGATAAGGGCCGTGTCGGATCCAAATGAAAAAACTGATCACGATTCCAATGCATTCGCACCATAGATAACCCGTCAGAAAGAGACCACAACGTAGACATCCCCTTAACCCAGGAAGAAGCGAGATGATTGCCGACAGCGGAACCCAAATCGGGACCGTAACCGTTAAAAACACAGTGACTAAAAAGTATCCAGGTATCGTCATGAGTCGCCTTCGGATTCGGCGCCACGAGGTCTCCTCATAAGTCATTTCCAGCGCAACCATTCTTGGATGCCACGACCCATGACCCACTCAAGGTCATCGGAACTAAGGAAGCTACACTCTTCCATAAACAGGGTTCGACATTCGCGCCAGCTGCACTCCAACCTGGAAACGTCGGAACCCCAAAATGTCCGATCAGGACCATATACGTCCACAATCCTGTGAATCGCCGCAAGCAAGCTCGGAAATGGATAGTCCTCAGAAACCAGGTTTGGCATGCAGCTCGCTTTTACAGCAACGTTGGGGAAGCGCGCTAGCGCAAGCGTCGGACTCAACTTCGACATCAGCTGATCGTCGTATCTCCCAAACAACGCCAAGTGATCCAGAACGAGTTTTAATTCGGGGAATCGTTCTGCAATGCGCCCAATTTCGACCAGGGAGTCAGGCACGAATAGCATCAGTGGTATCCGCAATCGCTCGGCCACACCCCAAAACCAATCCGCCGTGCCGTCATGGAGCCACGCTTTCTGGAAGCGATTGTGGAAGGTTAATCGAATACCCAACATGCCGACTTGTTCACGCCAGGTTTCGAGCCGATCTCTTTCAGAGACCACTTCAATGGGGAATCGACCCATCACCGCAAACCGATCTGGAAAACGTAACGCGGCGTCAAGACATACGTCGTTACGATCCCCTTCCCACGACGGAGGTACCAGAATAGCGCCATCCACGCCCGCCTCGTCCATCCGAGCAATCGCCTCCTCTGCAAGCAGTTCATGCCCGTGGGCGTATGATCGACCGTATTCTGGCCACCGACGTTCCGACGTTTCCCTAGACCAAAGATGGATTTGGGCATCGATCACTCGCATGCGAGATGCCCGTGCCCACAATTGACGCGATTGCTCGGCAGGTCGACACCGAATAAACGCAGCGAAGACCTCACATCACTGTCCACGTACCGCCGTAGCGATTTCTCCCCACTTCGATAAGTTCGACGGCTCGCTCCGAATCGACTCTCCTGCCAAATAGGTGACCAGCCTGCTGGCGACGTCGCGATACCGCGTCGTTAATAGGTCCGCAACGTCATCCCAACGACCGCTGACGGTGAAGTGATCGAGCATCTCGTCCGTAATAATTTCTGCCATTCCCACGATGTCACCCGCCCGCATCAGTTCATTAAGTTTTTCCGTGGTTCCGTCGAAGCCCAAGTCATCAAATTGGAAAGCGTAGTTTGGTGTCGAACCATAAAAGGCGATTTGTGAACGTGCTCGCGCCAGAAGTTGGGCACGCTCTTCTGGCGAATCTCCAGGAATTACAAACACAGGGACGATGAGGTCAATGTCGGAGACCCTACGCTCTCGGCGCTTTGCGCCAATTGTTAACTCGGGCAACAGCCGTTCTTTTATGTACTTCGTTGAATGCATTGGATGCACGTGAACGCCGTCGGCAACTTCTCCCGCGACTCGGCACATGTATGGACCTACCGCGGCAATATCGACCTTGACGTCCGTGTACGCGTGCGCTGGTGGGGACCACGTTCTTGGCAAATAATTCAGACGGTAGTATTCACCCTCATATTGAAGCCGCTCGTCACCTCGAAACGCCCGGATACACGCCTTGAACGCTTCAACGTAATCTTTCATCCGTCGTGCCGGTTTATCGAACGGCACACCATAACGACGCACGACATGCCCCCTCACTTGGCTTCCAAGCCCAAGCCGAAAACGTCCTTGGGTATTACCAGCAAGTTCCCACGCGACCTGCGCTGAAACCATCGGACTTCTTGGAAACGCCACCGCAATTCCAGTCGAAAATTGAAGTTCGTCGGTCGCCATGGCGGCGGCCGAGATCATCATCCAAGGCACTTGGCTTGTCTCGGTGAAGAGCATCCCGGAGAATCCGTTTTGCTGAAGCCGTTGAGCTAAATCAGCGCTTTCGGACCAAGATAAATTCCCGGTCATAAAATCAAAATCCATCCACGGTTCCTCTCATCCGGGTGTGCTTTTCAAACTGCCATCGTCAACGAAAAATTGCCACCGACACGTGCGCTAGCAATAAATGCATCCAACCCGTTCCCGAATTGCGTCAGCCCGAAGATTTACTAATTCTTCGTATTCTCTGGTTCCAACATCGAAAATGCGACGCTGCTCGACCTAAAATTCAACGTCGATGAAATCGGAACAAAGATGATCTACAACAACGTCATACTAGAAGTCGCCAAACAGACCGATATCGAAACGGTCCGCATACTGCTACACCGACAAGGAGAATTGTCTCGACAGGAACCGGGTTGCAGTCGATTCGAGGTGTATCAGTCGCAGACGGAGCGATCCTTGTTTATGCTGATCGAACAGTGGGAGACCTCGGCAGATCTGGAGATGCATCGGGAAGCAACTGCTTTCAAAGAGATTTACGAGCCTCAAGTTTTACCGCTGGTAAAACGCGTGCCGCATCCCTCGGACTTGGTCAGTTCGTGAACAAGGACAACGCTCGCGAAGGATCCAGGGGAAGGTTGCGATAACACTTTAAGGCAACGTAGGAGGGAACATGGCGGGACCATTAGACGGTATTAAGGTCATCGAAGTCGGTTTGCTGATACAAGGGCCGCAAGCGGCAGCGCTGCTGGCGGATATGGGCGCCGACGTGATTAAAGTTGAATTGCCCGGGATTGGTGATCAGGGCCGATACATCTTTCTTGGCGACGGCGATCTGCGTAGTGCCGTTTTCATAGGCTGCAATCGTGGCAAGCGGGGTCTGACCCTCGATCTGAGACACGAGCAGGGAGCCAACATCTTCAAGAAACTCTCGGAAACAGCCGACATCGTGATCAGCAATTTCAAGCCGGGCACGCTGGACGAATGGGGTTTAGGTTACCAAGATCTGGCTGCGATCAACCCGCGCGTGATCTGGGCCGCCGGGAGTACGTTCGGACCGGTTGGCCCAGATGCCCATCGGGAAGGCGCCGATCTAGCGGGACAGTCGGCGGGCGGGTTGATCAGCACCACCGGGCGCGAAGGCGATCCGCCGACTCCAGTTGGTGCATTCATCGCGGACCATATCGGCTCGCTGAACATGGTTGCTGGCATCCTTGCCGCCTTAAACACCCGACATGAGTCAGGCCTCGGCCAACGAATCGAGGTGTCCCTCGTCGGTGGTCAGATTTGGGCGCAAGCAACGGAATATACGCACTACCTCCTGACCGGAAAAATCCCCGGTCGATCAAATTTCGGCCATCCGTTAATTCCGGCTGCTTACCGAATTTTTCAAACGGCGGATGGGTGGATTGGCCTTATTGGTTTATCGGCCGAAGCGAAGGACGTTTTCTTTGCGCTCGTGGGGCGCCCCGAAATGGCGATGGATCCGCGATTCGACGCGCTGTTGCTTTCTCCAGAAGAACTGAAGTCCTTGTTGGCCGAGCTCGAACCTATTTTCTTGGAAAGAACGACCGACGAATGGTGTGAGCTACTCAAAGAAGCCGGGGCTCGTTTTGCGCCCGTACGCAATTACGCTGAGGTCGTCGCCGATGAAGGAGTTTGGGAAAACGATTATTTCGTCGAGGTCAAAGATGCCAGTGGCGAGAGTCAACGGGTGGTGGGTACACCCATACGAATGAGCGAGACCCCACTTCAGCCTTCCGCGACCGCTCCGGACCTCGGCCAACATAGCGACGAGATCTTGTTGGACGCCGGATACAGCGTTGCAGAGATCGAAGAATTCCGCGCCGCGGGAACCGTATAATCTTGAAGTCGGTAGTCTGCAGTGCCATCGGCGAACCGGTAGAGATCCATACCAGCAACGATCCGACACCCGGACCTTCCGAGGTGTTGGTGCGGGTAGGCGCATGCGGCCTCAACTACGTCGATGCTCTAATGTGTGCCGGTGGATATCAGATCAAACCCCAACTCCCCTTCACCCCGGGATCGGAGCTTGCTGGGACGGTCACTGCGACTGGCAAAGATATCAACGATCTAAAGGCGGGCGATCGCGTCCTCACACGGGGAGGATTTGTATCCGTCGTGGCTCGGCCTCGCTCGTCCATCTACCCAATTCCAAACGCATTGACGGAAGGGCAAGCTGCAACACTTTGGCAAAGTTACTCGACGATGTTGTTCGCGTACGCCCGGGCAAGTCTTTCTGCTGATCAAACGGTACTGGTTCTTGGCGCCTCGGGCGGTATCGGTCGGGCGGCCATTGATCTAGCACATTCGCGTGGGGCGAGGGTTATAGCTGCTGCGTCAAGTGACGATAGACTGAAAAGCTGCGGCGAAGTCTTTGGCCACATAAATTACAGCCTCGAGGATCTGAAGGTCCGCGCTCGCGAACTCACAAAGGGGGACGGTGTCGACGTCGTGGTGGATCCGGTCGGTGGTGACCTAGCTAACACCGCCCTACGTGCCCTTGATTATATGGGACGCTACCTCGTCATCGGTTTTGCCGCTGGCTCGATCCCACAACTTCCCGTCAACCAGATCCTACTTCGAAATCGAAACGTCATTGGCATCGATTGGGGTGCCTGGAGCGGATCACATAGCCAAGAACAAGAGAACAATCTACGTACTTTGCTGACCATGGCTGAACGCGGGTCGATTACGCCGCCAGAGCCTCAAGCGTACGCCTTCGAGGAAGCCCAGACTGCACTCGACGATCTCATGAATCGTCGCGTCGTCGGCAAAGCCATTCTGGTGCCCTAACCTAACGGTGAGGCTTCCAACCGACTCAAACCCGATCGATTGCACATTGATTCGCGCTCGGCCTATGCTCGTACACAAAGCTCGGGACCGGAAACATGAGCACGCACACCTCGATTGCCCGAAATTTTTCCGAAGAAAGCGAAAACCGAATGCACAGCGACGTAGAGGCCCAGCAATATGGCTTCAGCGGTGCCTTGGTTCCAGGTGTTGCAGTGTTTGGCCACATGACCTATCCCCTCGTGAAACAGCTTGGTGAATCTTGGCTAAACGATTACTGGACCTCGATCCGGCTGGCGAAACCCGCTTACCACAATGATCATCTAACGATTAACCACGAGCAGGAAGGGGATCGTCATACAGTACGCTGCACCGCGCGCGACGACTTGCTCATCGCGGAGATGGTTTCATCGCCAAACGACCGTGAGGTCGATCCAATTGCAACCGCAACGTCCGGCCAGGAATCGGGCGGTCGCTCCGAAATCGAATGGAACGATATCCACATCGGCGAAGCCTTTCCATCGTGGCACTGGGATCCGACCCAGGCCGAGAACGACGCTTACGCACTCGAAGTGGATGACACGTTGCCGCTTTACGCAAAGGGAGTAGTGCACCCCCACGCGATTCTCAGCATGGCTAACCAATCTTTCAGTCGGCGCTACGTGCTTCCTGCGTGGTTGCATGTGGGTTCAGAAATTTCGTTTCGAAAGATCCTGCACCTCGGAGACACCGTCGAAATTCGAACGGTACCTGTTGAAAAGTGGAAAAAGAAAGGACACGAGTTCGTCGATTTGTATTTGTCCTACCTTGTCGACGGCGAGGTGGCGGTGGAAATCAAACACACGTCCATCTACAAGATTGCGACTACTTAGATAGGCGCGTCCGGATTGGCCATAGCGCCGGTGTTCGAGCGATGTAGTTTTGATATTCAGGATCGTCTCCCCACTTCTTTCGCTCCCGCCCTTCAAGTAACGGAATACCACTGACCGTCGTAAGTTGAACGTACACGAACAGAGGTGAAATCAACGTTGCCCATTGCCATCCCTCAAGTACCGGAATCGAAATAATCGCGATGCCTAGCCATAACAAAATTTCACCAAAGTAGTTGGGGTGTCTACATACGGACCAGAGCCCAGAACGTATAAACATTCCCCGATTTTCTGGTTGAGCGTTGAATTCGCTCTTTTGCCGATCCGCAATAACTTCGACGAAAAACCCCGCACCCCACACGAGAGTTCCGCCTATGGCCAACAAGCCTATCGGCGCATAGCTCTTTCCCGTTAACACCACGAGCGCGGGTGCAAGGGTTAGGTATACCCACAAACCCTGCAATGTCCATGTCATCAAGAACCTAGAATACGAGCGTTTAAGATTCACAAAACGTCGGTCAAACCCCGCTTTTCGAATCCGCAAAAACAAGAACGATGACAGTCGGACCGCCCATGTCCCTACAAGTAAAACAACCAACCATGATCGAGGGCTCACTTGCGACGACAGACACGCGGCAATGGCTAGAGCCGAGAGAAAGCTCAGGCCGCCGGTCAGATCAAAATAACGTTCCGTGCGGAAGATCCACGC
>CAJWCW010000055.1 GCA_913030615.1 uncultured Gammaproteobacteria bacterium
TTGGACTCCACCGAATTTTTAAGCGTATCGCCATCGAGACCACATCGTTAAGACCCGGATCAAAGGTACTCGATGTCGCTGGTGGTACAGGCGATCTTTGCGAGCTTCTAGCCAATGCGGTCGGTCACGAAGGCCAAGTAATTCTCGCGGATATCAACGAATCAATGACCAATGTTGGTCGCGATAAGCTCATCGATTCTGGTTATGCATGGATTCAAATAACGGTGGCGGATGCTGAAAAGCTACCTTTTCCGGACTCATATTTCGATGCCATTACTATCGCATTTGGTTTACGCAATATGACGAATAAGGACTGTGCACTGACCGAATGTCACCGCGTCTTGAAACCGGGTGGAATCCTCGTCATTCTCGAGTTCTCTAAGACAAACTACCCTTTGCTGAAAAGGGCCTATAGCTTTTATCAGCAGTCTTGGCCCATTGCGGGTCAACTGATCGCAGGAGATTCCGCGCCCTATCGCTACCTAATAGAGTCGATAGACGTGCATCCGAATCAGCTGGAACTAAAGTGCATCATCACGGACGCCGGTTTCCGTGAAGTTCGTTACGAAAATTTATTGGGCGGCTTAGTCGCCATTCATCGAGCTGAAAAATGACCCTCATTGAATCCACCACTGCCGCCGCGATTGAAGCCGTACTGCGGGCCAAAAACAGTCTCGACGACGGCGCTAGAGAAGCCATCGAGAGGCTCGATGAGAAGTGCATAGTGATTGACGCCACTGGGTTGAATTTGTCATTTCGGTTCACCGGGGGTAAGGCGAGAGTCCTCGGGAATATTGATCCTGCGCCCGACCTAAAGGTGAGCGGTTCGATTTCGGGAATCTTTGAAGCCATGTTAGGAAAACAGACCGATGTGATCTCGCTTGACGGTGATTTGACACTACTAGAAGACTTTCGACGCGTCTTCAAGCCGGCGCTGGAAGCACAACAACTAACCGATCAGATGCGCTCGGCTGCCGAAGTGGGTGTGGGCGCGATGCGATCGGCAGTCGAGGGCGTGGCAAACGAGGTCACCCGCCGTACTACCGGTGCCGCAAACCGAGCCGAGATCGACGAACTCAAATCTTCCATCGAAGAATTAACATCGGCCGTTGAAGCATTACAAAAACGTCTCAAAGAGACAGAAGAACGTTGATTCCGCTACGTCGAGGAGTACAGATTCTCGCAACTGCGCTGCGGTTTCGGCTGGATACGATTCCACAAGCATTTCAAATAGAGCATTGGACACGGCATCTGTTTCCCACGTCATTGCTTCCGACTCCGGGGACCTCAGAAGCAAAACGATGCAGACTTGCTATCGAACGCCTTGGACCCGTGTTCATCAAGTTCGGACAACTCCTCTCAACGCGACGAGATTTATTACCCGAGGAATACGCCGACGAGCTCGCGCGCCTCCAAGATCGGGTACCGCCATTCCCAGGTGCGATGGCCATTTCCACGATTGAAACGGAGATCGGACGACCTCTTACAGCTTCTTTCGCGACTTTTTCGGAGCAACCCCTCGCCTCCGCGTCACTTGCACAAGTGCATGAAGCCACCCTGACCAGCGGCGACGAAGTTGTCGTCAAAGTCATACGGCCCGGTATCGCAAAAGTTATTAAAAAAGACCTGGCTCTCATCCTCGCATTGGCAAAGTTGCTCGAACGTTTTTTTTCCGATGCCCGCCGATTGCACTTGATTCGTATCGTCGAGGATTACGAAAAAACCATCCTTGCAGAACTCGATTTATTGCGGGAATTGGCAAACACGGTCCGGCTACGACGTAACTTTGAAACGTCGCCTTTGTTGTACGTACCAAAAGTCTACGACGATTTGTCTTCCGTGAACGTACTTGTCATGGAACGGGTTAAGGGCGTGCCGATATCGGACCTCGAAACTTTACGCGGGTGTGGAACAGATCTAAAAAAATTAGCTGAACGCGGTGTCGAAACCTTTTTTTTGCAGGTATTCAACGACAATTTTTTTCATGCCGACATGCATCCTGGAAACATTTTCGTCGACGTTTCCGATCCGGCCAACCCCAGCTACATCGCTGTCGATTGCGCCATCATCGGACAACTGACCAAGGAGGACCAGGCGTACCTCGCGCGGAATATCGTCGCTTTCTTCAACGAAGACTACGCTGAGATTGCAAAACTCCACACCGAGTCCGGTTGGATCTCCGCTAAGACCGATGCGCGCGAATTCGAATCGACGATTCGGCAGTTGTGTCAACCCTTTTTTCAGCGCCCCCTGGCAGAGATATCGTTTGGTTCCTTTTTAATCGCCCTCTTCTCCGCTGCTCGTCGGTTCGACATGGAAGTCCAACCGCAATTGGTGTTGTTACAGAAAACTCTATTGAACATCGAAGGTCTGGGACGACAGCTCTACCCAGATCTCAATTTATGGGCAACGGCAAAACCCTTCATGGATAACTGGACGCGCGAGCACTACGGTCCTGGAGCCATACTCAAAACGATAGTAGATCAAGGGCCCGGGCTTATAGAGCTCCTTCCACGCATTCCCGAGCTGCTCGTAACGGGCTCGCGTCAATTGCCTGAGCTCGGACGTCTCGCGGTCCAACAAAAACAAGCTATGGAAAATCTCACCTCGGCGCTACTTTCGGAACGACGACGACGACGACGCGCCCGCGTGGCTGGCGCAGTTTTAGTGGTTGCTGGATTGGGATTACTTTGGGAATCGTTCTTGGAGGTGATCGCTATCGGTGGAGATAACATGACCGCAACTGCCGGTGTCGCCGCAACATTGATAGGTTCAGTTCTGGTGGGCCGCGGTTAATTTACCGCCCGGGTCGCTGTTTCCGCGAACCAATATCGTTTCCGCCAGGGGTCTATAATGATCGGTCACTCTTAGAACGAGAGGGAGATTGACATGTCTTTCGGTATCACAGAATTACTGATCGTACTTGCGATCGTCATCATCATTTTCGGTGCCAAACGAATCAAGAACTTAGGCCCCGACCTTGGTAGCGCTATCAAAGGCTTTCGATCCGCACTGTCCGACAACAACGACGCGGAGACAGCCGGCACCGATTCGTCAGCTACAGGCGACGTAGAAAACGTTGCCAGCGAAACCAACCACGACGATACGCCTAAACAGGATACGAATGTTTGATATTGCGTTCCCCGAACTCGTGCTCGTGTGCGCCGTCGCGTTGGTGGTGCTTGGGCCGGAGCGTTTACCCACCGCAATTCGTACGCTAGGACTTTGGTTCGGTCGATTACGACGGAGCTATTACAGTGTCAAAACTGAAATAGAACACGAAGTCGGCATGGACGATATTCGTCGTCAATTGCACGACGAACAGATCAAAGAAGAAATCAATCGCTTGGAACAGGACGTAAAGACCGAAATAGATGGGGTTACAGACTCTATCGATCCCATCGCGCGGCAGCTAACCTCTGACGCCGCCACAGACGATAAAGAGGGGGCAACCGCCGGTGGCTGACGAGGCCACCAATTCTGAGACCGAAAAATCCGCAGCCGATCACGATCAGGCTGTCGACAACGATGAACGACCTTTTCTCTCACACCTACTTGAGCTCCGTGGCCGTATTCTCAAGTCACTCATAGTCGTTTTCCTGCTTTTTATACCGACTTTCTACTTTAATACGCTCATCTTTGAATTCATCGCCTCGCCGTTGCTAGCGCATCTTCCCGAAGGTGGCACAATGATCGCAACCGACGTCGCGTCGCCATTTCTAACCCCGTTCAAGCTGGCGATCCTGGCGGCTATTTTTCTTGCGATGCCCGTGATCCTCCACCAGGCCTGGGGTTTCATCGCCCCTGGTCTCTACTTACGAGAGAAACACTTTGCAACCCCGTTGCTTGTTTCCAGTATTGCTCTTTTTTACTTAGGCACTGCATTCGCCTATTACCTCGTTTTCCCGTTGGTGTTCGGTTTTTTTGCGAGCGTCAATATGGAGTTCGTAACCTGGATGACGGACATCAGTCCGTACCTGGATTTCATCGTCAAGATGTTCCTCGCATTCGGGTTGGCGTTCGAAATCCCTATCGCTACGGTCCTGTTGGTCATGACAGGTTTCGCTTCGCCTGAATCCATGGCAAAGAAACGAGCTTACGTGTTGGTAGGGTGTTTCTTTATCGGCATGCTTTTAACGCCTCCAGACGTGATCTCCCAAGTTCTGTTGGCCATCCCGATGTGGGCGCTATTCGAACTTGGAATCTTCCTGTCGCGTTTCGTTACTCGTGGTCGAGAAGAATCGTAACCGGCCCATCATTTTCGAGCGCAACCCGCATATCAGAACCAAACGATCCCGTTTCGACTTGATTCGTTTCGCGCCGCAATGTCTCAACGTAGTGGTCGTATAACCGTTCAGCATCGGCAGACTCTGCGGCCGAGCTATAGCTCGGCCGGTTTCCACGCCTAGTTTCAGCGGCTAGCGTAAATTGAGAGACCGCCAACAGACTTCCAGCGATATCGACAACAGATAGGTTCATAGCCTGTTTCTCGTCAGCAAAAATACGAATCGATAGAGTCTTGCGTGCCATCCATTCAGCCGTCTCTTTGGTATCGCCTCGGACGACGCCTAGGAAAATCAATAGTCCCGGGCCGATTTCGGCAACAACATCGTCCCCCACCGACACCTGAGCCTTAGTTACCCGTTGCAATAGTGCTTTCAATCGACCGACCAACCGAGAATTTCGCTTAAACTACCACTCATGCGCTCGATCCCTCGACCTCAACGCCGAGCTGTCGCACTCATTTCGGGTGGACTCGACTCGTTGCTCGCCGCACGCGTCGTACAGGAACAAGGCATTCATGTTGAAGGGGTCAACTTTTTTACCGGTTTTTGCGTCGAAGGACATACCCATGCGATTCGCGATCGAAAACACGAAAAGCCCAAACGCAACAATGCATTGTGGGTGGCTGAACAACTCGGTATCAAATTACACGTTATCGACATCTCCGAGGACTACAAAGACGTTGTTTTGCATCCCCGGCACGGCTACGGCCAGAACCTTAACCCTTGTCTCGACTGCAAAATCTTCATGGTAGGCAAAACTCTGGAACTTGGACTGATAGACGATCTGGATTTCGATTTCGTTCTGACAGGCGAAGTAATCGGCCAGCGACCTAAATCCCAACGGCGGGAAACGATGCCGATCATTGCCAGGGAGTCCGGCGCCAACGACAGACTTTTACGGCCGCTGTGCGCACTCAACCTGCCGCCGACTCTTCCGGAACGAGAAGGTTGGGTAAACCGCGACCAATTATTCGGGTTTCATGGGCGTAGCCGGAAACCACAAATGGAACTCGCGGAAAAATTTGGTTTTAGCGACTATGCGCAGCCCGCCGGCGGATGTTGTTTCCTCACCGATGAAACGTATTCAAACAAACTCCGGGACCTCTGGCAGGCTCAAGACTCGAGGGACTACCAATTGGACGACATCATGCTACTAAAAATTGGTCGACATATACGCCCAAGGCCTCGCTTCAAGCTAATTATCGGTCGCGAGGAAGGTGAAAATCGATTCTTAGCCGGCTACCGCAAACAGTTCACTCACCTTGCCGTTACCAACTATCCCGGTCCACTCGCGCTGATCGACGGTAACCCAACAACGACTGATATCGAACTCGCCGCACGCATTGTGGCTAGATACAGTCAAGGAAGGGCCGCCGACAAGTTATTGGTGACGGTCACGTCCGTAACTGGCGTAACTCGCGATATCGAGGTGACCCCCATGGCCCCGAACGAACTCGAACCTAGCTGGCATGTCGGCTCCTAACCTACCGCTCAAGATTGTCGATGCGCGTGGGCTTCTTTGTCCACTCCCCGTCATCCGTACCCAGGAGAGAATCAAACAGTTGGCTCCCGGAACGATTCTCAAGGTTCTTGCTACAGATCCTGGGTCGCTCGAAGATATTCCGGCTTGGTGTCGCGTGCATGGCCACACCGTGCTCGAAACTAAACGTGAACATCACGATATCCAACTCGTCATCCGCGTATCAGATTAATTGCCAAGATGAGTCCAATCATTACGCTGGTTCCCGTCTCGGACTAGCAGAAAGTCCCTAATGTGCCATTTTGGTGCACCCCTCAAAACCCAGATTGACGGAGATACCCATACTGCTCTATTTTAGTGCACCTTTGCGCTCTTAACTGAAAGACAAAGTCTCATCCTACGAATTACATACATGACGACGTTAATTATTCGCGCGCTTCGCTTTAACTCTTCCAGTTATTGCGCTGTTAGGGAGCATCTGGCTTAAAGTTTTCGTGATAATCGACTCAGACAACGTTCTTGACCATCTTAAAGCAGCCGTCATTGTTCTCGACGAGGAATTGTCTGTACTTTACCTAAACCAAACCGCTCAATCGCTATGTGGTCAAAGCCTATCCCGATCGTTGGGAGCGTCGTTTTCCAGCTTGTTCAAAGATCCACATCTAGCGGCAACGACATTGAGAACCAACCTCGCCTCCGATCAGCCGTTTACGAAAAGAGAAACATCCTTACTGATAACGTCGAAAGGCGAAAAAATCACGGCGAACTATTCCATCTCGCCACTTCAGAATGGACGCGTGCTCATTGAAATCGAACCACTGGATCGCTTCAAACAAATAAATCGTGAAGATCAAAACCGCACAGCTCAGCGCAAGACTCGAGAACTTGTTCGTGGTCTTGCGCACGAAGTAAAAAACCCTCTCGGAGGCATCCGCGGTGCGGCTCAACTGTTACAGGCGGAGCTTTCGACTGAACAACACGAATACACCGCGGTCATCATGAGTGAGGTCGATCGCTTGCGCAATTTGGTCGATCGACTGCTCGGCCCAAACAAAGCACCGTCGTTCACCCAGGTCAACATCCACCAGATTCTGGAGCGCGTGATTGCATTAGAGAGCGCTGCTATACGGGGAACCAACCACGCCGACGCGCTGGTCGAATTTGTGCGCGACTACGATCCTAGCGTCCCGGATCTTGAAGCGGATTCCGAACAACTTGTCCAAGCAACCTTAAATATCGCCCGAAATGCCCGTGCCGCTCTCGAGGCAACCACTGGCCCGGTCATTACCTTAACCACAAGCATCGTGCACAGATTCACGATTGGGAAGCAGATTCATCCACTAGCCATCAGGATTGCCATTAGTGACAACGGACCGGGGATCCCAGCTGACATCAGAGATCAAATTTTCTTTCCTATGATTACTAGTAAAGCCAACGGTCAGGGCCTGGGTTTAGCGCTAACTCAAGCGATTGTCGACCAACACCATGGACTCATTGACTGCACAAGCGCTCCGGGGTTGACGACATTCCAGATGTACCTACCGCTCAAACAACCCACACATGGCTAATCTAATCGTTTGGGTCGTCGACGACGACGATAGCATCCGTTGGGTGCTCAATCGCGCATTTGAAAAGGCCGGATTCACCACTCGGGATTTCGCGGACGGCGAGCTACTGCTCGATGCGCTTAAAACCACCCAACCTAACGTGATCGTCTCCGACATCCGTATGCCCGGCACCGATGGTTTCGATGTTTTAACCGAGGTAAACACCCGGTATGAAAATTTACCGATCGTTATTATGACCGCACATTCAGATCTCGAGACAACCGTCACGTCATTTCAGCGCGGCGCCTTCGAATACGTCGCCAAGCCTTTTGACATCGACGATATCGTCGCCACAGTCCAGCGTGCGGCAGACCAAACCCATCTACGACAAGATCCTATTGAGTTGGATGCAGAGCCTCCCTCAAACGGTATTGTGGGTCGAGCGCCGGCGATGCAAGAAGTATTCCGGGCAATCGGACGCCTCACGCAATCGACGGCGACGGTAATGATCACGGGTGAAAGTGGCAGCGGCAAAGAGCTCGTTGCCCAAGCCCTCCACGATCACAGTCCTCGAGCCACCGGTCCATTAGTCGCCCTCAATATGGCTGCCATACCGAGTGAGCTGATCGAATCTGAACTGTTCGGACACGAGCGAGGAGCATTCACCGGTGCCACTGAGCAGCGCGCGGGTCGCTTTGAACAAGCCAATGGAGGCAGCCTTTTTCTCGACGAGATTGGCGATATGCCATTGCCTGCGCAAACTCGCTTACTGCGCGTGCTCGCAGAAGGAAGTTTTTATCGAGTTGGAGGGCGCCACAATATCAGCGTTGATGTACGCATCATTACAGCAACCCACCGAAATCTAGAGTCTCTTGTTCGAGACAGCAGATTTCGCGACGACCTATACCATCGAATTAACGTGATTCGCATACACGTTCCACCTCTACGCGACCGCAAACCCGATATCGCTATCCTTGCCAACCATTTTCTCGCTGGCACCGCCCAAGAACTTGGCGTTGAACCAAAAACGCTCAGCACAGAAGTCACCGCGTTATTTGAAACGCTGGACTGGCCAGGCAACGTCCGGCAACTTGAAAACACCTGTCGTTGGCTCACCGTGATGGCTCCCACACAGGAGATATTGGTTTCTGATCTACCGCCAGAACTGACCGATCTCAACAGAGAGCCCCCACAAACAGATTGGGAGTTAGCCCTCGGGGCATGGGTAAAGCAAAAACTGGATGCGGGGGCCGAAGGTGTATTGAGCACGGCGATTCCTTCTTTTGAACGCGTTCTCATCGAAACAGCCCTGGCTCATACAAACGGGCGCAAAAGGGAAGCCGCAAAACTTCTCGGATGGGGTCGCAACACGCTGACTCGTAAACTGTCGGAATTAGGTGCAGAAACTTAGATCGAGCCGTTCCGCTTAACGCAAGAATAATTCCATGCTCAACGTCGTATTGTTTCAACCAGAGATACCTCCCAACACCGGCAATATCATTCGGCTCGCTGCCAATTCGGGTGCCACACTGACGCTAATCGAACCACTCGGATTTGAATTCAGCGATAGTCGGCTAAGACGTGCCGGTCTTGACTACCATCAGTGGGCTGAGGTGCGGCTCTGCAAGAACTTCGACGAATTTCTTGATACAACTGATGAAACGCGTTTGTTCGGATTTTCCACGCGGGGTAGCCGCTTGTATGACCACGTACGCTATAGAAAAGGGGACAGCCTGCTCTTCGGACCAGAAACCCGAGGCCTTCCCGACACAATCATCCAACGCCTTGGAAGCCGCGCCGTTCGCATCCCTATGCAGGAGAGCTCTCGGAGTCTGAACCTTGCCAATGCGGTTGCGATTGGTCTCTTCGAGGCTTGGCGACAGCTCGGCTTCGACGGCGGGAAATGAAAATGTCCAGATACTTGCCGGGGGCTTCACGATCCGAGAGGCACTCGGCTAGTTGAGCGTTTCCCCTGACTCAGTCGACTGCTGTTGCTGAAGCGCTTGTGCGAAAAGCGCGTCAAAATTCACCGGCGCTAACATGAACGGAGGCATCGTCCCACGAGTCATCATTCCATCAATCGTCTCGCGAACGTACGGAAACAACATCTTAGGACACGCGACCGCTAGGACAGGCTCAATCGCATCGTCTTTGCCGCCTTTCACACGAAAAATGCCAGCCTGCTCAAGTTCGATAATGGCAACCGAATTTCCTTCCAGCTTGGCGTCCAAAGTTACCTTTAACACCACTTCGTAGCGACTTTCGTCCAGCTGATTGGTCCGCGTATTAATGTCCACTTGCACTTCGGGCTGCCACGCTTCGCGAAATACGTCCGGCGCCCGCGGCGATTCAAAAGAGAGGTCGCGCAAATAAATACGTTCGATCGCAATTTGTAAGTTGATCGTTTCTTCGGTCACTTTAAATTCAACCCTTCACCAGGGGGAGATTCTGTCCCCGCCATTCCGAAATGCCTCCGCGAAGTTTAGTGACATTGCTAAACCCCGCTTTGCGCAGGTGGAGGCCTGCTGAACCTGCGTGCTGCCCCATTTTACACATCACCACCACGGGCTTATCTCTATAACGCTGCAGCTCGGAGAGCCGCTCTGCAATGGACGTATGAGGAATATTCACTGCTCCAACGACGTGGCCCGACCTGAAGTCTGTCGAGTCGCGCACATCAACGACGACGGCTCCTTCGCGATTGACCATATTGACCAATTCCTGGGCATTGACCGTGCGTCCGCCGCGCGATAGTTCATTGCGAATGAAGAGAATAAGCAACAACAAAAATGCTCCAACTAACCAGGGGTGAGCGACAACGAATCCAAGCAACTGATCCATGCGTATTCTTCTTACGGCTTCCTTCGGGATCGGCGAGGCAACCACCAGCCCGAGTCGCCACTTATGGGGACACGTGGATTATAGGTCAGCATTGGCTATTCTTGTTAAACTCGTGCCAACTCGCGACCATGGTTTTTCACCAACATGGCGACCTCGGTTCTCATTGTCCTCGACGGCTGGGGGCACAGCGAAACCCCGGATCATAATGCGATTCATCAGGCCCGCACGCCGCACTGGGACGAACTCTGGGATACCGCTCCTCGTACCCTGATATCCGGTTCCGGCATCGACGTCGGTCTACCCGCCGATCAAATGGGTAATTCTGAAGTAGGGCACATGACCATCGGGGCCGGTAGGACTATTTTTCAAGATCTGACCCGAATTGATCAGGCAATTGAAGACTATTCGTTCAATCAAAATCCGGTATTCGAAGATGCCTTCGCGATGGCGTCCGGTCATCGATTACATGTGATGGGTCTGCTGTCACCCGGCGGCGTCCACAGTCACGAAAATCATATTGCCGAGATCATTCAAATGGCACGTCAAAGGAGGGTTGAAGTCATCCTTCACGCATTCTTAGACGGTCGTGACACGCCACCTCAAAGCGCAGAGTCCTCACTACAACGATTCGACAAAATGTTCGTCGAAGAAGGTGCAGGGACGATCGGTTCGGTCTGCGGACGGTATTTCGCCATGGATCGCGATCAGCGTTGGGATCGCACCGAGG
The DNA here is from genome assembly GCA_913030615.1 of uncultured Gammaproteobacteria bacterium. GTDB lineage: Bacteria > Pseudomonadota > Gammaproteobacteria > Pseudomonadales > Azotimanducaceae > UBA11889. The sequence continues at coordinate 10,882 of CAJWCW010000055.1, forward strand.
CCGCCTACCGGATGCTTGCCGAAGGAGTCTCTCCGTATCACGCAGAAGACCCTCTTAAAGCTCTCAACGCCGCCTATGCCAGGGGCGAAACCGACGAGTTCGTGCAGCCGACGCTGATCGGAAACTGGACCACGATCCAAGCAGGCGACGTAATTCTTTTTATGAACTTCCGTGCAGATCGAGCACGACAGCTATCCCGGGCTTTCGTTGAAGCACGTTTTCGGCACTTCCCAAGAAACAGTCGCCCCAAGCTACGGCGTTTTGTGACAATGACTCAGTACGCCGCAGATTTGGGCTCAGAAGTCGACGACCAATCCGTTCGACACGCATTTGAACCACAATCCGTTGTCAATTCGATCGGCGAACACCTTTCCAAGTTAGGCAAGACGCAGTTGCGTATTGCAGAAACCGAAAAGTACGCGCACGTGACGTTTTTTTTCTCGGGCGGACAGGAACAGCCATACCCGGGCGAAGAACGGATCCTGATACCCTCCCCAAAGGTGGCAACCTACGACTTAGCACCGGAAATGAGCGCCCACGAAATTACCGATCACCTGGTTCGTGTACTAGAGGAAGACTCGTTCGACTTTATCGTCTGCAATTTCGCCAACGGGGATATGGTTGGTCATACAGGGGATTTCGCGGCCGCAAAACAGGCCGTGGAAACCATTGATGACTGCATTGGACGCATTAAAAAAGCGGTAGAACAATCCGGCTCGCACTGTCTTATTACAGCAGATCACGGCAACGTCGAGCGCATGCTCGACCTGAAAACCCACCAACCACACACCGCTCACACTTCAGAACGAGTGCCGCTTGTTTTTATAGGACCAAACGTTAAGCAATTGGCCAACAACGGAACACTGGCGGACGTCGCCCCAACTTTGTTAGCGCTTATGCGAATCGAGATACCCGACGAAATGACTGGGCGTTCTCTCCTCATGGAAATAAACAGCCCAACCGGTGGCGACCATTGATAAATTCACCGAGGCAACGCCAACGAAATCGCTCGGGTCTCGCGCAGGCTTAACTCTTGTATTCGTCGTGCTCACCCTCGGCGCAGTCCCCGAGTCCGGAGAATCGAAATCCTCCCAAACTGACCTCGATCGAACTGTCGCCGAACTCAATCAATTGCAGGAATGGCTCGGTGACGCGGCCGTTCGACTCGATATCGTGCAGACAAAATTACGTGAAGCCGACGCGTCAATTTCGGGGATCATCGCCGCGATAAAGCAAGCGTCAACCAATTTGGCGAACACGGAAACCGCGATCGAGGTCCTGCAGCGTCAGCAAACTCGTTTAACGGATCGGCGACAGTTGCAAGCCGAAAAAATTGCTGTGCACTTGCGTCAAGCCTACAAATTGTCGGGCCAGGATTTCGTCAAACTGCTGCTGCTCCAAGAAACCCCCGATACTTTCGATCGCATGATCCGTTACCACGGTTATTTTTCTCGCGCCCGCCAAGAAGTCCTTCAAGAATACCGAACTACGCTTGCTTCGATGGAGACGACCTCGACCGATCTTGAAAGCCGGCGGGCTGAATTCGAACACCGGGAAGAAGATCTCAGAAAACGCTTGGGAACGCTGCAAGGAGAACGGCTAGCGCGGAAGAAACTCATCGCGAATCTGTCCCAAGAGATCAAAGACAAGGGCTTAGTCCGTAACAAGCTTGCACGCGACCGAGTTCGCATTGAAGCGCTATTAGCGCAATTGGTAAAACGAGATTCGAACTTAGACGGTAAACTCTTCGCAAACGCCAAAGGCCGTCTCAATTGGCCAGTGCAAGGGAGACTGACGTATCGCTTCGGTGAACCCCGGGCAGGCGGTCGACTCTCCTGGGAGGGTATTTACTTTAGCGCCCCTAGCGGCTCGGTGGTGACCGCGGTCGGACGTGGCCAAATTGTATTTTCAGATTGGTTACGCGGGTTCGGACTCCTAACGATCATCGACCACGGAAACGAACAAATGTCCTTGTACGGGTTCTGCGATTCACTCGTCAAACAGAACGGAGATTGGGTGGAAAGCGGCGAGGTCGTCGCTTCCGCAGGCCAGAGCGGGGGTCAAGATCTAGACGGACTCTATTTTGAAATCCGTATTAAAGGTCAACCAACGAATCCGCTGGCTTGGCTAGCGAAGCAATGACAAGATGTCTCGAAGGGCCTTCAGCCATCTTCTGTAAGCAAGTACATTGGCCCACTGGCAGAAAATAAATAGAGTTTTTTCACCCCGTTGAATCGACAATCCGTGATTCGTAAAACACCGTGTTAAGCCGGTTATTTTCGTTGCTGCATCGCACCCGGTTGGCACTGACATCGCTCGCTTTGTTGTTTCATCTGTCGGCGTACGCAGGCCAGCTTGCAATCGTGATAGACGACATGGGTTACAGTCGCGATGTTGGAGACCGCGTACTCGCTCTACCGAGTGCTGTCAGCATTGCGGTCCTCCCGTTCACACCGCAAGCGATGTCCCTTGCCACACACGCTCAGGCGATCGGCATGGACGTCCTTCTACACCAACCGCTCGAGAGCGAAGACCAATCCATCCGAACAGCTCGAACGCTAACCCTTAGCATGTCGCCTGAAGACATTAAAAGGGAGCTCAAAGCAGCGCTAAAGTCGCTTCCCGGTGTGAAGGGCGTAAGCAATCACACCGGCAGCCGTTTTACTCAGGATGTTCCTTCGATGAATGCACTCATGTCGGTGATCAGTTCGCACGGCTTGTTTTTTCTTGACAGCCGCACGACCGCCCACACCGTGGCGATGCGCATTGCGACGGATTGGGGTGTTCCCGCCGTACGTCGAGACGTTTTTCTCGATCACGATCGACAACTAGAAGCCATCGACGCTGCCTTTCGACGAGCGATCACGATCGCAAACGATCGCGGCTACGCCATCATCATCGCCCACCCACACGACATCACCCTTCAATTTCTTGAAAAGCGACTACCTGCCCTTCAAGGAACGACGCTGGTACCAGTGAGCAGCCTTACGATGAGCCGATCCGAGTCTCTAGCGACGAAAGCCGTTGGTTTCAGCCGGCGTACCCACCATTCAATCTATTCTCAATCACCGTTCGTTCACCCGAGAGTGCATCATAGTGATCCCTTAGTTGACGGAGTGCCTTTGACTCTTGGGTCGATCGCTACTGCCATTCTCAGAGCTCGCCCGAACGCCTTAAAAATCGTCTCGGCTTGGTGATGGGCATTTTCGCCCCGGATGCTATCGACGTGGATAGTCGCTTGCGCATGATTTGCAAACCCTTGAAAGAATTCGTGTAGAAGGTCTACGTCAAAGTCGCCAACCCTCGGGCGAACAAATTCAACATTAAAGGTCAGACCAGGCCGTCCCGAAAAATCAACAACGACACGGGACAATGCCTCGTCGAGGGGTACGTACGCGTATCCGTAACGGTTAATCCCTTGTTTGTCACCGACCGCTTGAGCGAGCGCCTGGCCCAGCGTAATACCGACATCTTCCACCGTATGGTGCGCATCAACTTCTATGTCCCCGGACGCCTGAATTTCTAGGTCGATCAGGCCGTGGCGTGCTACTTGATCGAGCATGTGCTCGAAGAAGGGCAACCCTGCCGAGAGTCTCGATCGTCCGGATCCGTCGATATCCAGAACGACGCTTATCTTGGTCTCCAACGTGTCACGGGAGACCGAGCCATTACGCGCCACAATTATTTCGCCTACGTTTTTCCCAGATCACAATTATCCGGGGTTCTACCACTACAGTCGATCCAACAAACTACCGTACGGGAGGAATCGATTATCGGTATTTGCCTTCACCCATTCGGTTAGATCGTCCGGGTACTCACGGCGTTGCTTCAACAACCGAACGAGGGCAATCACAGGAGAACGGGCTCCCAATTCAAACCCCGATAACGTCATCTCTGCCCGCGTCAATGCTCTAATCCAGTTTGTGATCTCCGCCGACGATTGCTCTTGGGCAAAGTCTCTCCAAGACTCGGCCGACGCGCGAACGGCTTGGCGAATCGAGTCCTGCTGCTCGGCAGAAAGCCCGAGCTGCGGTTGATCCAAGGCTTCGATCGCGACACCAAGAATCTTCCGGTGCACATCAGAAAGTTCCGGTGCGTCTGGCTCCCAGCTTCCAACATCACTCATATAAATACCGTTGATAACGATGCTTTGAACGGGGAATAAAGCTACGCCCTAATCTTCGCACGCGAAGTATCTTCTTGGTTCTATCATTTTGGCGCATCATGCCAACCTCAGCTTGAACACGCGAGTTTCCAGGACGGCAATCAAGATTGACTGAATTCGCGCAAAAACTGATCAAGTGGTGGCGTCAAAACGGCCGCAAGGACTTACCTTGGCAGCGGAACAAAACGGCATACCGCGTCTGGGTATCCGAAGTGATGCTCCAACAAACCCAAGCATCCACCGTCGTGCCTTACTTCAAACGTTTCTTAACGCGTTTCCCCAGCGTACACCGACTCGCCAAGGCGAGCGAGGACGAGGTTCTCGAATATTGGACTGGGCTCGGCTACTACCGGCGAGCCCGGCACCTGCATATGGCGGCCATCCAAATCGTCGGAAAGCATGCCGGACAGATCCCTGACAGCGTGGACACACTCACCTCACTGCCTGGTATCGGCCGATCCACGGCCGGTGCGATCGTAGCGATTGCTTTTAGACAAACTGCACCGATTTTAGACGGCAACGTCCGTCGCGTGTTGTCGCGCTTTTACGCGATCAATGGAGAACGGGGTGTCGCCAAAACCGAGAACCGCCTTTGGGCTCATGCAGAAGCCAACACTCCAATAAAACAAGTCGACGTATACACGCAGGCCATCATGGACTTGGGGGCCACCGTTTGTGTCCGCTCCAAACCGAAGTGCCCCGACTGCCCCTTAGCCAGTGAATGCAAAGCTCATCGGCAAGGCAGAGAACTCGATTACCCTAGCTTCGTCAAGCGCCGTTCAACGGGCGTGCAACACGTTCGATTTTTCGTGGTCGTCAATGGGCAAGGGGCGTGCCTCTTGCAAAAAAGACCGCCGCGCGGAGTATGGGCCTCGCTGTGGTCACCGCCCC
>CAJWCW010000056.1 GCA_913030615.1 uncultured Gammaproteobacteria bacterium
CGTAACCACGCACGACTCCCGAAGGTTCTTCGGTCTCTTGGTTGTCCATGACCCAACCACCAACGACCAAAGCGCCGCTTGCGACTGTGGGTGGTGAGGTAACGAAATAGTAGAGGGGCTTCACCATGCCCATACCTGCCAGCAGGGAGATCTGCCCGTCACCACCGAATTCGTTGCAAGACTCTCCAGTCGCCTTGTCCATCGCAATCATGCGGGCGTCGGTTGTAGCCGTGTAGATTCGTTCGGCACAAAGCTCACCCTTTGGACGCTCGGGGAGGCGGTAGTACGTCACGCCCCGGCAGTTACCCAGGATCCCGAACGAGGGTGTGTCGTTTTCGGGATCGAACCGCCAGCGCTCGGATCCAGTGTCGGCATCGAGCGCAAGCACGACGTTTTGGGCAGTGCATAGGTAGAGACCGTCATCTATTTGGATAGGCGTTCCGCTGAAACGACCAACGCGATAGGTATCTGCTTGCCAGACCTGCTCCAGTTCGCCAACGTTCTCTTTGTTAATCTGGTCATGGGGAACGTAACGCGTCCCTGCCTGGTTCGCACCGTAGCCTTCCCAGTCCAAGGGGTTCTGAGGATGTCCGTAACGGACATCCTCAACGGACAGAACGTCGTTACTCATAAGATTGAGGGTCATCGCCGCCAACACCGCTAAGCTTGCTACGCCACTAATCTGCATCGTGCGCATACTGAAGAGCGCGGGAAGATCGTCACCCCAAAGTCGCCGCCGAATGGCGGGAGTGGAAAGCCAGAGCGCAATTAGGCCAACCAACCAGATGCGTGATCCCACTAGCCAGAATTCAAAACCGGCCTCGTAAACGGCCCAGGCAAGGGTTAACAGAAGTAACGACGAAAACACGAAAAATCCACGACGTTGTTTCCGCCATAGATCGACCGCACTGAACGTCATCAGCATACCTGCCAGGAGGTAGTACGGCGTCCCACCCATCAACGCGAGCTCTGCCCCCGTCCAGATCATGGGCAGCCCGAAGATACCGATGACGATAGCAGTGCTTCTTAACATCCATCCCCCATTAATGGGACATTTCCCTCATTTGTTCTCGCGCTTTACGCGTCAGCGTGCTCTTTGAAATACACCAACGGATCGGTGTAATCCACACTGCCATACAGGAAGTTAACCTTTTGGAACCCAAGCAAACGCTGCAACTTCTCCGGGAGCGAGAGCCACACATCCCGGGGAATGCCCACGTACTGATTTTCTTGTTGCCTCAACCATGACAAATTAAAATTGAAATTAATTGAGCGACGTCTTTTGTCATTTGTCGAATTGCCCCCGCCCGCGTGCCACAGTGCGCCGTCAAAGACCAACAGCGATCCGGCAGGCATTTCAGCGACAACGAAATCCTCTTCATGATTGACCGGGTGGGTCCATCGATGACTTCCCGGGACAAGTCGGGTTGCGCCGTTCGATTCAGAAAAATCGTCGAGAGCAATCAGGGTGTTGGCAATAAATGGTGGGCGTGGTCGAGGCAGCGGATAATGGCCGTCGTCCTGATGAAGCCCTTGAGGATCGACCCCGGGATCTGGGCACATCGCCGTCGCAACCGACATCTGGAACAACGGGCCAAGCACACCTTCAATAATGAGAAGCAACAACGGGTCGATTGCAACGTCATCGACGGCCCGCGTCTTCGCGAACAAATTGTGGACGTGGACCGCTTGTACGCCGTAATAGCCTTTTCGATGGCTTCCTCGGGCATCTTTCGCGTTTCGCGTCCCGGTCATCTCGAATATGGGCGTCATCCGGTCACAAATAACGTCAAGCTGTTGCTCTGACAAAAAATCGTGAATGATCGCAAACCCTTGGCGCTCGACGTCTTGTACCGCTTTGTTCACTCGAAGCGAATCCGACGCATCTATTTCAAGACCTTCAGTCAGAGGTCGCGGAGCCCTCAACGAATTCACTCGCTCGATGTAGTCCATCAAACCCTTCCCTTCATCACGTTCAAGCGTGAACCATCACGGGCATGCGGGTATAGCCATTGATGAAGTTGGATTGAACGCGCGTCGGTTCCTCAAGAGTTTCTATTCGATCAAATCGAGCAAGAATCTCTTCCCAAAGTATTTGCAGTTGTAGCTCGCCTAAGCGCATGCCCAAACAACGATGAACGCCAAAACCAAACGACATCTGATTTCGCGCGTTGTGTCGCTCGATGTCCAATTGATTGGGTTTCTCGAAGACGTCCGTGTCACGGTTTCCGGAGTAATACCACATCACGACTTTGTCGCCTTTCTTGATGTTCTTCCCACCCACCTCTGTATCGAGCATGGCGGTACGTCGCATATGAGCCAGGGGAGTCTGCCATCGAATCACTTCGGAGACCGCATTGGAGAGCAGGCCGGGATTTTCTTTTAATCTTTCGAGTTGATCCGGGAACTTATTAAACGCATTGATACTGCCGCTCATACTGTTGCGCGTCGTATCGTTTCCCCCGACGATCAATAACATCAGATTCCCCAGGAATTCGTGTGCTGGTTGATCTTTCGTAGCAGCGTCCTGAGCGAGCATCGTGACAAGATCAAATCCTGCCGGCCCGTGGGCTCTTTTCTGTTTTAACTTCGTAAAGTACTCAAGACACTCGCCTAATTCTTTTACCCGCTGAGCCTGACTGCCAACAATGGGTGAATCGGCTTCCGCCGTGGTCACGTCAGACCATCGCGTCAGCTTGCCTCGGTCCTCGAAAGGAAAGTCGAAGAGGGTCGCTAACATCTGCGTCGTCAACTCAATGGACACACGATTCACCCAATCAAACGGTTCGCCAATGGGCAGCTCATCCAATAGGTCTTGGGTACGCTTTCGAATGACGGTGGAGAAATTCACTAAGCTAGGCTGAGTGACGATTTTGTTGACGGCTTTACGCTGTGGCGCATGATCCGGGGGATCCATGGTAATGAATGAACTGACGAAAAAATCGGACTCTGCATCCCCGACGATATCGTCGTCGATCATGATTCCGCCTAAGTGAGCGTCCGAAGAGAATGTTTCGTAGTCTTTATCGACCTGCATGATGTCGTTATAACGCGTGATCGACCAATACGGACCATAGGGACTGTCCTCGCAATAATGAACGGGGTCTTGGGTACGTAACACCTCGAGCAACTCGAGGATGTTGCCATCTGAAAACCTTTTGGGATCAGCCACGTGAATCGAGTGCAACGAATCCAGGCCCTGTATTTCGCTCATTCCATCCTCGTCGTCGGGTTCGGATCGGTGATCCTAGCACTCTAAAATTTCGGAGTTAAAGCCTTCGCTCCAATTCGATTCCGACGGGGCGGAATCCATTGAGCAAATTCCGGTCTCCCGATCCGTACGAGTTCTTTCAACAGTGCGTTGTCTAAATAGGCTTCACAACGTGCATCGTTAGAGCCCGGCTTCTCACAACTGAATTAGAGACTTCAAATTAGGACTTATCTTATAGATCTAAATATATAAATAGCTCATAAGACATTGTTATATAAGTAATATATAGGAATTATTTTGATGCCTTGCGATCGGCGGGCGAGCCGTTGGCGCCATGGTCAAAAAGAACCCTCGACACCCTCTCACGACTGAGTGTCATCCTTGACGTCAGTCACGATGACGGCGGAAATGAATTGGGGCTATATTGTTTTCAGTTATGAAAGGACTTTTATCATGAACTCGATTTTTTTCGCTACGCGATTTAAACGCGATGAATGGACAGAATTTTTCGAGAACGAAGCGGCCTACCCCCCCAACCGTATTCGCAAACACATCCGTCTCGAGCCACTAGCGTCATTATCGATTTTCATACTGTCGCTGCTCGCGACGGAACTGGTCTACGCACACGGAAGTGTGAACGCACCTAAGGACAGTGGCGGCCGAACGATCGAATTCCCAGATACCGAGCAGTACTTGACGCTGTCCGTGGACCTTCATACCCATAGCGTCTTTTCCGACGGCCATGTCTGGCCAAAGATTCGGGTCGCTGAAGCTCAACGAGACGGTCTCGATGCGCTGGCGATCACGGAACATCTCGAATACCAGCCGCATCGCGCGGACATTCCACACCCAGATCGCAATCGCGCGTACGAAGACGCTAAAGCAGCAGCACAGGATTCAGAGTTGATTGTTATCCGCGGCAGTGAAATTACGCGAAACGCTCCTGCCGGCCATATCAATGCAGTGTTCCTCAACGATGCGAACAAGCTCCTTAAGGTCGATAACGTGCCCGCCGATCCTGGCGACGTCGGCGCATACTACGCGGCCGCTAGCGAGTGGCCCGCGCAGTTGGTAATTGAAGCCGCAAATGCTCAACAAGGGTTCCTGTTCTGGAATCACCCGTGGTGGACACGTCAGCAACCCGATGGCATTACCCGAATTAACGACTTCCATGCAAACAACGCGAAAAACGGCTTCTTGCATGGCATAGAAATAGCCAATGGCGGCACCTATTCTGAGGAGGCATTCCAGGTCGCGCTCGATCACGATCTTGCGCTCATCGGAGTCTCCGACGTGCACGACCTCATCGATTGGGACTACGAACCACACAACGGTGGACATCGTCCGGTAACCCTGGTTTTCGCAGAGGAGAAAAGCACGGAGGGCATCAAACAAGCGCTATTCGCGAATCGGACGGTGGTGTGGTTTCAGAATCTCTTGATTGGGCGTCAGGAAGAGCTGATGCCGCTGCTAGAGGCAAGCCTCAACATATCGAATCTCAACTATCGGCCACAAACTTCTATAGCCGAAGTCTCCATAACGAATCTCTCCGATGCCGATTTCGAGCTTCGGTATGTCGGTGATTACACCTTTGTCTACAGCGCGGATCGCATTCGAATACCCGCACACGAGTCCATCACCATACTAGTCAAACCGGGAGACACGCTCGATAGCGTGACTCTAAAGTTTGTTGTTGAAAATGCTCTCTTTGCGCCGGGCGAACATCCCAGCATTACCTTAAGCGTATCCCGTTAGTTCGACCAGATAATGCTCTCGTAGTCCGTGTCCGGCAGTTTATCGATCGTATAGTCCACCGCAATAGGTGACTCGATCAATCTAGGCCACAACGGTTCAGCCATCTGATTGTCCAGCTCATACAAGATCGCACGCAGGGTCTCAAGTTTATTCCCGTGTTCTTCGCTCCGGCTCAAATTGACCTGCTCGGTGGGATCTTGGTTTAAATTAAAGAGCCAGGTTTTGTCGTTCTGCTCCTGCACCTGAAGCTTCCAACCATCTTGCAACAGAACTTTGTAGCCCCCCGTTCGCCAGAAAAGAGGTCTGCTAAGAGGCGGCTGCGGGTTCTGCAATGCGTACTCGAGAACGTTGACCCCATCGATGATCCGGTCTTGCGGTAGCTTTACGCCTGCCGCTGCTAGTGCCGTGGAAAAGATATCGACGTGCGCGACCGCCGAATCGTACTGACCCCCGGCGGGGATCTTCGCCGGCCAACGAATAAAGTACGGGGTATGAATACCGCCCTCAAAAAACGTGATCTTCCAGCCACGGTAGGGTTTGTTCAGATCGGGTAGACCGACATAACTGGCTCCGCCGTTGTCGCTGGTGAAAATAACGATCGTGTTATCTGAAAGGCCATGGCTCTGAAGTGCCTCCAGCACGTCCCCAATACCGCGGTCCAACCCACGAATCATGGCGGCATAGGTCCGCTCGGTATGATCGGCGATGTGATGGAGCGCATCATAATCGTCCTTTTCTGCCTGCAACGGTGTGTGGGGGGCGTTGTAGGCGAGATAGAGAAAGAAGGGTCGATTACGGTTGGCCTCAATGACACGAACGGCCTGACGGCTAAGGTAATCCGTCATGTGTGAATCCGGTTTGAAACGATCACCGTCATTGAATCTCACTGCATACTTCAGATTAGCCCACAGAAACTTATCGATGGGATCGAAGTCCTGCTTCGAATTGACTACCTGAGAATCGCCTTCCTCCATGAACATCGCACCGCCGGGCAGGAAGCCAAGGAATTCGTCGAATCCCTGTTCGTTTGGCGTCATGCCTTTGCCCCCACCCAAGTGCCATTTACCCAGTGCGACCGAGTGATAGCCCCTCTGGTCTAGCATTTCGGGCAACGTAAGCTCTGAGCCCGGTAGCCCTAGCTCATCTGACGGCGGGTAGTCCACGGCATTTTCAGCGATGTAACCCTCACCTGCGACCAGCTGGGCGAATTGAGGCGACGCAGGAGTGAATTCGAACCCCACTCGAGTCGCGAACCGTCCCGTCAAAAGTGCTGCGCGCGAGGGAGCGCAGGTACCATTGCCCGTATAACCGTTGGTGAAATGGAGGCCTTCGTTGGCGATCGAGTTGATGCTTGGCGTAGGCACGCTTCCCCCAGCGATTCCGCCCCGGTAAAACGTGATGTCGTTGAATCCGAGATCGTCTGCCACAATCAGCACGATGTTTGGCGGACGGGAGTCTCCCGATGATTCCGCGGGCCCCTTTTGCCATGTAACTGGCTGGTTCTCACCGACTGGATCGGCAATAGCTGAAATAATACCCGGAACGAAATACCAGTATTGGGAGAAAAGATAGCCGCCGATTGCAGCGACAATGGCAAGTCCGATCAGAAAGTTTCTCATGCGCTACCTTTGGAATTGTGTCCTGCCATTTAGATCGATGATGCCCTTCCGACTTGACCCATGCGCGCCCGCCAGGTCCTGGCCTGTTGCGATGCTCGAATCATACTGCAAAGACGCCAGAACCCAGCCCGCAACTTGGAGGTATGGCTCAAGACGAATCGTCTTAAGATATTGGTGATAAGGCGGTGCTGAACCAAGAAAAATAAATACCTCTGCGCCAAATTTCCCTCAGTCTTCACCGTTAATCCATCCTTTTTCATTCCTCCTCCATGCATTGAGAGTTCAATTGGTTCCTCATGATTAGATCTATTAGGAGGTTCACGTCCCTGTTGGTACAGCAAGTTTTATGAAATGAAACTTTCCCGCGCCACCTCAATAATTCCAGTCACCCTGCCAGCTGTGTTTGAAAGTGGCTAACCTGTGTAGGGGCGATGTCTGCCGAACTCGCCCACTACCAACCCAGCTTGCATCTGTCCTCGATCTGCAACAGTTCATCGAAAAGATCCGAGAGAGCAGTGGGTAAATTTCTCAGTCAAAAATCGTGCACGAGAAGTTCGGCGGGTTCCGTTTGCTTCTTAGGCCACCACAATCACCTTAGTCGCCCATTTCGTCGCAAGTTCTTCCGTGGCAACGGCGCATTACCCATAAAGAGTGTGGCGTCACGTCGCGGGGCGCCATAGTGCGTTAATCCAGGGCTCTGGATTTCCATGGAGAGGATCGGTTCGCCAAATTCGCAAAACGTCCATCCCAGCCTTTCGGGCGAGCAATGACCCAAGTGATTCTTCGGTAAAGTCGGTGAACCGACGATTCCCCCTCATAACCTCTCCCTCTCCCTCTTTAAAGCACATGAATCCGACGCCTGTCGGACGCAGCGCACGAATACATCGCCCAAGCACGTCGTCAAATTCTGCAATGGACACATGCAATAAGGAGGCGCAGCACCATAGACCGTCGAACACTTGCTCGTACTGCATATCTTGGAAACGACCGACCTCTACAACCTGTCCCGTATAACGAGAGGCCGATTCGGCCATTGTCTTGGACGCATCGAAAGCAGTGACGGTATACCCCAAATCGAGAAAGGCCTTCGTATCCCTCCCCGAACCACAGCCTGCGTCTAGAATCCTCCCAGCCTCCCGTACATATTTAAGGAACGGCTTGTAGAGCAACTGCATATCAACCTTGATCGTACGTTCGATAAATGAGTCCATATTCTGATCGTAGTACGCGACATTACGGTCGTTGGAAAACTGCGTCTGGGTGTCCATTGTTGTTTGAGCAGCCCCGGGCAATCAGAGCCCTTCGTTTCGCCGTCTCGCGACTATAACCGCCGCTTCGGCACTGCCCTTTATAACGCCTCGTCTTGTCACAGAACCTAACCTGATTTGTTTTAAGCGTCGGCCGAGAATTTCAATTACTCGGGGCCAAACCATGGTATGAGCCGAATGATTAGATATTGCATACCACTGATTCCTACACCGCCGCCCTCCCAATACGATATTCCAACCCGCCACCACAAATAGTTAGCCAATCACTTCCGCAATGCCCGCGTCGTCAACGACGGGGACAATTTCAAAGGAGATCGAATGCGTCCACTCTTGCATCCACTTACCGATGGCGATCGGATCGTCAGATTCCACGAGGATGAACCCAGTTAAACCTTCAATGGCATGGTAGCGCCCTATCATGGTGACCCCCTCACCCGGCAGGCCCCCCGTCTCTTTAAATTGAGCTTGAATCTCATTTCGGGTTTCTGGGGCGAACTCGTAGCTAATGTGAAACTTCATGGTTGCTTGCTTCTTGGGAGTAGAAAGCATCGATGCTGGCGCAATAGTGCCTATTTGTATACGACCTATCGCTAAGAAAACGCTTAGGCTCAGCTCCACGACTTATGCCCCAGTGTTGATTGCAACAACAAGCAGACTTCAGTACGTTTTGCTCTGAATTCGTTGACGCAGTTCCTTTAATCAGAAGAGAGTTAAATGAGAAAGACACTTCTAGTAATTTTGTCGGCACTTTTTGCTCACTACGCAATATCCGCCGAACCTGAGGCTCCCCATTCGTCATCAGAGTGGCAAATTTGGGCATATTCGACCGCAGCACCAAATTTTATCGGGGCGACGGCTACCATCATGTCGCCGTCTAATTCGGTGTTACGTGAAGGAGATAATGGCTGGACGTGTATGGCCGGCAATTCGAGGCAGATGCCCGATTCAGGATGGGAAAATGCTCACCATGCGATGCCCGCTTGCGTGGATGCCCAGTCGTTGAAATGGATGCAAGCCTATATGCGTGGAACTTCGCCCGAATTAGACCATGATGGGTTTATGTGGATGCTCCACGGGGACGTAGGCGAAGACAATACGACTCCTATGGTTATGCGAAAAAAAGACGCTAAAGATCCCAGTCAATGGATCGAATCGGGACCACACTTGATGCTGATGCCCAAAGATCCGCAAACAATTGCGAATCACACGACAGACTTTATGTCGGGCGCACCGTACGTGATGTTTCCAGGTTCACAGTATGCCCACCTAATGATTCCGCTAAAGAACTATTACAAATACCACAAATAGTTTCGTTAAGCGGTGGGCGTGCGATCCATTAGCCCCCGGATCCAAGTGGTCGTCCGCACCAAGCTGTCATATGCGCCTCAGGTTGCCATCTGCTAGCCAATGTGGTGCGCTAGTAGGTCCTTTTGGGGAAGACATCAACGATGAATCGAAGTAAGCGTATTTGGAGTGGGCTAGCGACTCTAGCAATGGTTACAACAGGTAGCGCCGTCGTCGCCCACCACGAAAATATCGAGCCCGTAGCAAAGCCCGGTCAGGTCATTGTTACATATAGAGGGGACTGCCCTAGCGATGCGATTGACGATGCTATAGCTCTAATCAAAGAAGCCATAGCTTATGAAAGAAAGAACAGCCCCATACTGTATACGTCTTCACCGGGCGTCTGGACCGACGGGAAGATTGGAGCCGTTGACTTACATGAATCAAAAGCAGCGATGGAAAAGGCATTTGCTTGGCAAGCTGCGGACGAAAAATGGTCGGCGATGTACGCGGGGATTGCTTCACGTTGCGGCCTAGCCGTCGAAGATTTCGAGGTTGTCTCACTTGTAGCACGGTAATTCCTCGCTAATACACTCTCGACGGATTTGAGGATGTTATGCCTGCTTTCCGCAACGGGAATTACTGTTTTCGGTTGCAGCGGATCAGTGTGGTGCGAGTGGAATTATTGATCCGCTAGCGAGAGTGTTTTTCGTCACCTATCTAATCCTCCTCGTGCCGTAATACAGAGGCGAAGTTTAAGGCAACCGTGCCCGATGCCTAATGCAAATAGGCAAATAGGCAAATGGCCAGATCGCCAGTGTGCCTCTCAGATAAAAGGGCTGTGCGGCACTTGTCGGTCGAATCTCACCGGCTATCATGGCTCTCGCCGAGGGGTATGAGGACAGATGGGAATGAACAACGAGAATTTACTGACCGAGCGGCTCGCGATCGAAGATGTCTTTGCTCGATATGCGCATACCGCCGACGGTTACGACGCCGACGGCTGGGTCGGCTGCTTCACTGAGGACGGCATCTTCGAGATTGAATCCGACGGCAACCGCACCCAGTTTATTGGCCGACAGGCGCTGCATAATTTCATATGCGCACACATCCGCTTACTCCCGAGCACCCGCCACGTCATGGCCAATCATCTCGTTAACATCGAAGGAGATCATGCCCGGCATCGCTGCACGGTGACAGGAATGCTGAGTCGGCCTGAGAAAGTGTACACATTCATTTCAGGGTGGTACGAGAGCACGCTCGAAAAAGTTGCCGGCGAGTGGAAGATCAAACACCGGACCGTGCACGCGGACAACGGTGCCACTTTCATCGAGGGGGAGCTCGCGGACCATATCAAACCATTACTTGGCTGGATGGCTGCGAATGGCACTGCCGCATAACGCGTGCAGCTCGTTGTGGGGCCTTCGCCGAGATTTGGCCATACGTGGCCTAAGAGTCAGCAAACGGGGCACGATTTTGGCACTCGCTCGATCTCGGTAGGCACTGGGCTGTACACAGCAACGTCACGCTCTCACGTAGCGAGGTACGACAGGTTTTAGCGAGAGGCACGGGTTCCCTGGTTATGAAATATCTGCTATTCCTTTTTCGTTCTTCCCCGTTGAGCGACTTTAGGTACGTACGATAGTCTCGCCGAATGGCGCGCACATTAAGGACGCAGTGATGGCAACAGCGGTTATCGAATGCACATGCGGCAAATGCTCGATTACGTTGGCGGATGGAAAAGCGAAACTAAAATTTCAGTGCGGTTGTGAAGATTGCCGTCAAGCCCTCCAATACGGACATGCGCATGGTGGAGCCAAACCCGATCCGCTGCCAGAGCTCTACTACATGGCTTCGGACATAATCGAAGTTCGCGGAAAAGAGTTCATGAAGGCGTTTCAACTACGCGACGAAGATCCCGATATCCTCGGCATGTCTACGCGCATATATTGCACGGAATGTTACTCAATTATTGGTATCGACCACCCGATTTATGAGGACAACGTATTCCTGAATTTTCCTAAGCACTGCACGAACGGTGGAGATCTGTCTGTCCCATTAACCGCCTACATCAACATGATCGATTACACCGAAGAAATAGGACCGTTACCTACGGAGGATGTCCCCCTATTCACGACAGGTAGATTTCAGCAGGAGTTGGATAGGATCTTTGATATCCCTGCGGTAGCCAACACCTTCAAGCCGAGGGAAACCCCTCTAGAAGGAATAGCTTTATCAAGGCTCATCCAGGATCTCGACTCCGTGACGGTAATCGGATTAGAGAAAGGCAAGGAACTTATTTAGCGAACGCGGACCAATCCAAGAGCCATGACGGGCTCGATGAGAGGCGGGAAACCGTGCAACAACGTTGGCGACGCCATTCTGACCTCGCCGCTAAATTCACGAGATTTCCCCTCCAATTAACGGGATGACGTCCAAATCAAATTCGTAGAGGTTGCCCCGCCTTAATGGAGAGACCCTCGGTCTTTCGGATAAGCGCCAACTCGACGATAGGACAGGCGCCGAATTCATCGATGGGATCGAAAATCCACACCCCACCCGAATTGCGGATTGTTAGTGATTGTGACAGCGGGATCCAACAGCAAAACAATCGACCTTGAAATGCCATAAACTCGCGAGCGCAACGCATGCTGTCGGAAAGTCCATGTACCAGGTCATCGGCTCAGAAGAGTCTCCCTACTCCGTAAAGGTTCGCTCGTATTTTCGCTTCAAAGGTCTTGAGCATGAATGGCTCGATCGTTCCCAGGCATCGGAGCTATATAAACGCCATGCCAAATTGCCACTTATTCCCCTGGTAGTGACGCCCAAGGATATCGGTCTACAGGACTCAACCCCGATCATAGAGAAGACGGAATCCGCAGTGCCCGATCCAACGGTCTACCCTAACGATCCAGTTACCCGTTTCGTGAGCGATCTGCTCGAGGAATTCGGTGATGAATGGGGCAACAAATGGATGTTCCATATGCGATGGTGGAAGGAAATTGATGCCCTGGCTGTGTCGCGCCGGTTTGCCGCCCGCTCAGGAGGCGATCTCGAAACGACAGCAGCATCGATTCGAGAGCGCATGGTGCCGCGCGTTTGGTTCGTCGGTGGAAACGAGATTACAGCACCCCAAATCGAGCAGTCGTTAGACGATACGCTGGGTCATTTGGAGCCACACCTCGGGGTCTGCTCGTACGTATTGGGTGAGCGCCCTTCGATGGCGGATTTCGGTCTTTGGGGCCAGATCTACAATGCCGGTCGCGACCCTACTGCGGGCACCATGATTGCGAATAACCCCAACGTCCAGGCGTGGATCGAGCGTATGTTGAGCCCGGACGTAAAGGGCGATTTTGAGTCCTGGGATAACCTCGCGCCGACGCTGACACCTCTTATCAAAGATCAAGTAGGTAGCTTGTTCTTGCCCTGGAGCGTTGCAAACTCCGTCGCCATCGAGAACGGTGACGATGACTTCACGCTAGAGCTCAAAGGCAACACTTGGACACAAAAACCGCAGAAGTACCATGCCAGGAGTCTGGGCGTGTTGCGTCAGAAGTATAGAGCCGTAGCCGACAACGACCGACTGAATGGAATTCTCAACGCAACCGCTTGTCTTCAATACCTCGCGTGATAATCGGTAACGTCAACTACCTGGCCAGAACTGCAACGCCGTCACTTCGTCGCAATGGCCAGGTGCTTACGCGTCGAAATACCGACGGAAGCGACAGCGGTGGTACCGGCCTCGAGATCGATACATGCGAGGTTTCTATCGCGGACGCGCGTATCGAGGGCGCCACCTGTGAGTCGAACGGGTTTGAGCTGGTAGACAAACCGAACGACACCGTACGCGACTTCTATGATCATGCCGCGGTACTTGACGACTACTACGCCGAATGTGCCGAAATTGTCCAGGAGAATACAGGCGCCAGTTTCGTTGCTGCGTTCGATCACAACATCCGGTCCGCCCTCGGCAAGGAAGCTCAACGACGAATCAAAGGTGGTCAGGAGGTACAAGGACCGGCCTACATGGCCCACGGCGACTATACGCTCACGAGTGCGCCACAAAGACTACTAGACCTTACGAAGCCTTCGTCCACGAACGACACTCTGCGGGGGCTTCTCGGGGACAAACCGTTGTTAACAAAAGACACGGCCAAAGCGGCGTTGGCTGGCGAGACGCGCTACGCGATCATCAATCTTTGGCGCAGTATCGGGGAGACACCCGTAATAACCGATGCGTTGACGTTATGCGATGGTCGCTCCGTTGTCCCGGACGACTTAGTCGTCTTCGAGATTCATTACGCCGATCGCATCGGCGAAAACTACTTCACCATTCCCTCCGAAGAACATCGGTGGCTTACGTACCCAGCTATGAAGCGAAACGAAGCGCTGTTGATCAAACAGTGGGACTCCGCGGGGACACTTGCCCAGTCGTCCGGCGAACATGGCGATGGCAGTAAAAACGGGCCGTGCACCTTCAGCTTCCACACCGCATTCACGACGCCCGAACCTGACACAAAGGCCCCAAGGCGCGAGAGCATCGAGGTCCGTTGTGTCGTGCTCTATGACTAGCAAGGGACAACGATGACTGACGACTACGCCGAACGGCATCTGTCTTTTGAAGGGTGCTTCAATTTCCGAGACATTGGCGGTTACGAAACCTCTAACGGCAGCTCCATCCGTTGGGGGAAATACTATCGTGCCGGTCGTCAAGACCGGATGACGCCAAAGGATATCGACCTCGCGAAAGAGCTTAGGATCGCGACGCAGATCGATCTTCGTCGCCCCGACGAAATTCGCGAACAGGGCCGAGGTCCTTTCGAGGACTTAGGGGCACGATACGAAAACCTCGCGGTTATACCCGATGGTGGCTCTGAACGGCTCAATCAGTTGGTCGGAGACGTAGGCATCTCAGGAGCACGCTACCTCGGCTACCTGGACTTCGGCTCGGAGGTATGGCTACGCCTTTTCAACATTTTCGCAGACGAGGCGAACTATCCCATTCTCCTGCACTGCACTGCTGGTAAGGACCGAACAGGCGTCTCAACGGCTTTCCTTCTTTCCGTGCTTGGCGCTAGCAGACCGGTCATTGACGCAGACTATTTAATGACTAATCGCGATGTCGAGCGTCAAGTCGATTACGTGCAGCAGAACTTTGGGTTGCCTAAGGGCTACGACCGCTCCTCTATGCTGATTGCGGCAGGCGTTCCTCAAACTGCGATCGTAGATTTCCTGGACGGAGTGGACGAACGCTACGGCGGGCCGATCGACTATCTACGAGAGATCGGGGTCGCGAACAATACCTTCGACAGAATCCGGGAAATACTCTTAACCGACTGATCTTGGTTTTGTTGAGGTAGGTCTCTCCAACGGAGATGAAGCTTGAGAAACTATTTCATTGACAAATAGGTTGCGTAAAGAGGCGTGGTGATTCAGATCATGCCAAAGTTGAAGGTGATTCTGCCGTACCTCATGTGCATGACGGTTTTGGTCGCCGTCGGCGAGGCGACCATCGAGGCTGCGGCTGATGCACCAGCACCTCAAGCCACACAAACGAAGTCTGACTCAGAGGTAAAAGAAACAGCACCGATGCCTAAAAAAGCTGCGGATCTGGAAAAAGAAAGACTCCTGAAGGAACAGGTCGCTCTAAAGGCCGTGACTCCGATAAGGGGTGAAATCGTCCACTATCGGGAGTTCCCGTCGGAACACATCCGGCCACGCCCCGTGGATGTCTGGTTGCCCGAAGATTACGACTCTGCCTCGAGCGACCGCTACCCGGTGCTCTATATGCACGATGGCCAGATGATGTTCCACCTGAGTACTTCGCCGTACGCTGGCATGGATCTGTTCTGGGATGTCGACAAGGCCATCACGCGGCTCGCGGGTGATGGCGAGATCAGTCCGGCAATCGTCGTTTCGGTGTGGATGGCCGACTGGGCCAAGGGTGCGCGCGGCGCTGAGTATATGCCACAGAAACCCGTCACCGACGAGGTCTGGCAGCGCATGAAGGAAACCGGGGCGAGCTTCGCCGTCGAGGACGGTGGCGAGACGATGGGGTCTGACAATTACCTGAAGTTCCTTGTAGACGAACTCAAACCATTCATTGACGAGACATACGCCACGCAACCGGATCGAGAGAGCACCTTTGTCATGGGCTCAAGCATGGGTGGAATGATCTCAGCCTATGCCATCTCCGAATACCCCGACATTTTTGGCGGCGCGGCGTGTCTGTCCACGCATTGGGTGGTCGGCGATGGCGCCGTGATCGCCTGGTACAAGGACCATTGGCCAGATGCTGGCATACACAGGATCTACTTCGATCATGGCACCGAGTCCCTTGATGCGGAATACGAGCCCTACCAATTAAAGATGGACAAAGTGATGCAAAGCAAAGGTTATCGGTCTGGCGAGGATTGGATCTCGCGTCGCTTTGACGGGGCGGATCACAGCCCTAGAGCATGGCGTGAGCGTCTTCATATTCCTTTGATATTTTTGTTGGGTCGTCGCTAGACTCCCCAGAGGAGTCAATGCAACTCGGCGGGCGCGTATAATCAACCTTCAGTTCGTGTCCCAGCATCGTTGTTAGCGATAG
>CAJWCW010000057.1 GCA_913030615.1 uncultured Gammaproteobacteria bacterium
GCAAACGACGCGTGGAGTACCAGCGCCGCGTTTTTCGACTTTGACCACGATGAAGATCTCGACCTTTTCGTCACCAACTACGTCGGCTGGTCGAGGGAAATCGATCGCGAAGTCGATTACCGACTGACAGGTATTGGTCGGGCCTACGGGCCGCCAACCGATTTCTCGGGCACCCATAACTACCTTTACCGAAACGACGACGGGCGGTTCGTCGATGTCACGATGGCGGCAGGCATCGCAGTGACTCAGGTGGGGTCCCCACTGGCGGTCGGTAAAGGACTCGCCGTACTCCCCGTCGATATTAATAACGACGGCTGGCTCGATCTAGCGGTTGCCAATGATACCGTCCGCAATTTTCTTTTCGTCAATCAGCAAGACGGTAGTTTTCTAGAACGTGGGATCGATTACGGACTTGCCTTTGATAGCGCGGGATTAGCCACCGGCGCGATGGGCATCGACGCCGCTCGCAACGGCGATAACGGCAGTCTTTCGCTAGCGATCGGTAACTTTGCTAACGAGATGTCGTCGTTCTACGTGTTAAGGAAAGACGAAGAGGTGTTCAGCGATAACGCCATTGTCGCGGGTATTGGCGCCGACTCACGGCGAGCACTCACCTTCGGTCTCGTGTTTTTCGATGCGGATCTTGATGGACGACTCGACCTACTCGCAACCAACGGCCACGTCGAACCAGAAATCAACCGCGTCCAAGCAAGTCAACAATATCGCCAGGCCGTGCAGTTGTTCTGGAACTGTCCATCCAAATGTGCGCGCCCATTTCAGCTCGCTCGGAATACCGGTGATCTCGGGATCGCACGCGCCGGCCGAGGAGCCGCGTACGCGGATATCGACGCCGACGGTGACCTCGATCTCATCCTGACCCAGGTCAACGGTCCGGCATCACTGCTGCGAAACGACGTAGCAACGGACAATCACTGGGTGCGCCTGGAGCTCAAATCGACATCACCCAACCCGAACGCCATCGGCGCAACGGTTACATTGCTGACACCAAACGGCCGCCAGCATCGAGCGGTGATGCCGACACGCAGCTACCTATCCCAAGTCGAGTTGCCGCTCACATTCGGGCTCGGGTCAACGGAGGAGATTCAACAAGCTATCGTGCGTTGGCCCGACGGTTCGATCGAAGAATGGAACGATCTTGAAGTCGATCGTCAGCACACCCTACGTCAGGGCGAAGGCGAACCCTAAAGATCAAACGGTAATCCGAACAATTTAGTCAGGTCTCATCACACAAACGTGTTCTATGCTTCAGATCCACCGTGACAGCAGGCAACAACATGGTACCGAACATCGTCTTCGCCTTTGCCGACGACTGGGGTCGCTACGCTAGTGCTTACCAAAAACACGAGGGGCCTCAATCTCTCTCGGCGCTCATCGATACGCCGCATTTCGACCGAGTCGCCCTCGAAGGTGCGCTTTTCTTGAACGCATTGGTGCCGGCACCCTCTTGTACGCCGTGCCGCAGCTCAATTTTATCGGGCCAATATTTCTGGCAAACCGGCCTAGGCGCCATCCTTGTGGGCGCTGTCTGGGACGACAGCATCCCGACCTTTCCGATCGAATTGGAAAATCGAGCCGACTACTTCATCGGATATCAGTACAAGGTGTGGAGTCCTGGACGCACGACCAACGCGCCGATCGGAGCCAAGAGAACCCAGTACCAACCCGCCGGTTACCAATTCAATCAATTCTCGCACTGGGTAACCGAGAACGCAGCCGAGTTGGGGATCGAGGGTGCCAAGCAAGTGTTATACGACGAAACCCGCCAAAACTTCCGAGCGTTTCTCGATGCTCGTCCCGACGACAAACCCTTCTGCTATTGGTGGGGACCAACCAACACCCACCGAACATGGGAACGGGGGTCGGGACATGCCCTATGGGGCATCGATCCCGATACTTTAGGAGGACACCTACCGGCGTTCCTCCCAGACGTCCACGAAATACGCGAGGATGCCGCCGATTACCTTGGCGAGTGTCTCGCCGTCGACCACGGCATCGGCATCCTTCTTGAAGAATTAGCGCTCGCAAACGTGCTAGAAAATACCTTATTTGTTGTCAGCGGCGATCACGGAATTCCCGGAATGCCTAGAGCAAAATGCAACCTCTACGATATCGGTTGCGAGGTTGCACTCGCTGCACGTTGGCCAGGTCACATCGAACCCGGACGAGTCATTGACGACTTCGTCAACCTCATGGATCTCGCGCCAACATTCTGCGAGGCGGGTGGCATAGATCCTCCCAAGACCATGACGGCTAAGAGTCTGATGCCCATTCTTGAGAGCAGTAAGAGTGGGCAGATCGACAGATCCAGAGATTTCGTGGTCACTGGCCGTGAGCGCCATGTCCACGTCGCCCGCGACGGCTACCTCCCCTATCCCCAACGATCTCTACGGACGAAGGACTTTATCTATATTGTTAACTTCGAACCCGATCGCTGGCCCATGGGCGACCCGGTGGGCCTCGACGACCCCTCAACACCCACGCCCGACTATGACCAGTTGGCTTACAACACAATGGTGGCGTACGCCGATTTGGACGCAAGTCCGACCAAAGCCTGGATGATCCACCACCGCGAAGAACACGATGTCGAGCCGCTATACCAACTCGCTTTCGGAAAGCGTCCACGCGAAGAGCTCTACGACCTCAATACCGATCCACATTACATGCATAACGTCGCCGACGATCCCGCGTACGCACATATTCGCAAAGCCATGGAAGAGCGCCTGTTCTCCGTTCTTCGGGAACAGAACGATCCACGTCTCATGGAACAGCCATGCCGTTACGAAATGGAGCCTTACGCAGGGCCCTTAGCAGAATTTCAAATGCCACCAACAAAAGACTCGAAATGACTTAATATTATTATCCCATCTTATTGTTTTATAACCTATTTAATATAGTTGAGATGATGTAACAATCTGCAGTACGCTAAGCAGCTAAAACGATCAAACTTAGACAAATAGGAGACTTATGCCCGCCGTAGCATCATCTGACGGACCCGTCGCAGTTACCGGAGCATCCGGTTACATCGGGTCACACGTAGTCCTCTCCCTTCTGCAGCACGGTTACGACGTGCGCGCGTGCATCACGGATCCCGACAATCCGGATAAAACCGAGCATCTACTCGCACTCAACAGGGCTGATTATTCAGGCAACGTCGAGCTACATACCGCTAACCTGCTCGATAAGGGCAGCTACGACGGTCCGTTTGCGGAATGCAGCGCGGTCCTTCATGTCGGCACCGCCATGGGATATGGCGGAGCCAATAACCCACGCCAGGTATACGACGGTGCCGTCAACGGTACCGAAAACGTGCTCGCGTCCGTACGAAAAGCGGGTACCGTCAAACGATTTATTTACACGAGCTCGTTCGCCGCGATCGGACATCCGGCGCCGCCCGGCTACGTCTACACAGAAAACGACTGGGCATCAGACAATCGTGACAACGACCCCAACTGGAGCTTAGACAACCTTGAAGAAAAGGGAGAGACCGGCTACGCCATGGCGAAAGTGGAGACCGAACACATGGTGAATCGGATCGCAGAGGAAGACGGCCGATTCGAATCGATTTCCGTATGTCCGATCGTTGTGCTTGGACCGCTGCTTAGCAAAGTGCACGAGCTGGTTGGATCGTGGCAGTGGTTTCTGGGCCGGACGCTCGAGGGAAAGCCTTGCCAGCGTGGTTGGCAAGCACTGTGGAACATCGTTGACGTTCGCGACGTCGCCGAGTCCCAGGTTCTCATGATCGAAAGCGACGTCTGCAAAAACGGTGACCGGTATCAACTCAGTGCCACCGATGAGTCCGGCGAACTCGATTGCATGCAGCTGCAAGCTCATCTGCTCCAACTCTTCCCACATATCGATGTTGGCGGTGCTCCGGACGAACTCGCGCCAATGCTCGAGAAGTACGGCAAAGTGTACGATGCCCCTCGCGCGCACTGCGACAAGGCCCGCGCCGACCTCGGCCTGCAAACGCATGCGATCGAAGACACGTTGCGTGAAACCGGTCAGACCATGATGGATTTAGGCCTTGTCACCGCAAAGCTGAAATAGCGACCCGGCAAGCGTACCCTCGTGAAACCAAATGCAAAGAATTAAGCGATGAACTCATGCGTAAATTTCTAATCGCCATCGTTGGCATTGCGCTGGCCATTGGCGCCTTCTACGCGGTCGCTGTCCGATTCTCCGATGGACCCTTTGGCATTGTCGCCGGTGGCCCGCTCCAAAGCGGCGAGCTCATTCAGGGCGAACCCGACTGGGTATTCGCCCATGACGTCCCGACGATCGAGTTACAGCTCTTGTCACCCCCTCGATCGCGCACAGTTTGGATGATTGAGCATGAGGGGAAAATCTACGTTCCCTGTGGATATCGAAATACCTGGCTCGGCCGGCTGTGGAAACAATGGCCACTGGAGGTCGAAAAAGATCCACGAGCCATCGTTCGAATCGAAGACAAGCGCTACGAACGCACCCTCATTCCTGTGACGTCGAAGCACCCATCCATCGAAGCGCTGCTGGCTGAGCTGCAACGCAAATACATGGGCGGCGCCGGATCCGCCCCAGCAAGCATTGTCGATACCGACGCGCTGCTCCTCTTTGAGTTAGCACCACGTTCTAGCTAAGCGTCCATCCTTTCCGGATTGCACGGTCGGCATGGAATTTCATCCGGTCGCTCAGTTAAAAAACGGCCAGTGGGTTCAACGGCGACCCCGTGGCACCACGAACTCGCAACGGCGCCGCGACAAAAAGAAACGTGGCGCGCCCTGTTGCCGACGCTTTCTCAGCCAAAAGGTCCAGATCCAGATTATCAAAGATTGGCATCCCCAAGCCGATTAATACCAATTCATGCAACGGGTTAAACCGACCGGTCACGCCTGAGGGCATCACATCCGACACGCCATCACAGCCAATCACCGCAACGTCTCGTTCTTTTAGCCAACGCGCAACCGAAGCGTGCATACCTGCAGCTTCTTGAATAAAGTTCCACTGTCCGTCTTTGGCCACCTTCCTCCACCGGCCGGTTCGAACAAGCAACGCATCACCCGCCCTAACCCGAACGCCCGAGGCTTTCTCCCAGGCTTCAAGATCGCTCGTCGTAATCGCACTTCCGGGCTCGAGAAAGTCGATCCCCAAGAACCTCGGCATGTCCACCAACACGCCGCGCGTAAACACCCCAACTTTGGCAATGTTCTCAACCCCTAATTTCGAAAATCCATCCTCTGCATTCATCTCGAAGGGAAAGCCGTTATACATCTTGCCGCCGTACGCGAAGTGAGGCAGCGCGTCCATGTGCGAATGACCAAACCCGTGATAGTCAATCTTGAATACATCCCCAGCAGCTTGCGGTATCTCTTCTGGATCCATGTCGAACGATTCGTCCCCACCAAAAATAAAGACTTCGTGTTCAAACGGTTTTTGGTTGATTGGGTCCGCTATTTTGTTGAGCGGTAGCGCCAGCGAAATAGTCGTCCCTTCTTTCACTAGCGCGGCGGCTTGTGCACGGACGCTAGGCGTGATCGTGTTTAACGTACCCAACTCGTCGTCGTCGCCCCATCGCCCCCAGTTTGATATCTCGTGGAGCGTGGTATTAAACGATTCTTGATCCATTGTCGGGGGTATGCCGACGGCCAGCGCACTGACCCCCAGAAGACCCATTGCGCTGACGCCCGCCATTAGTCTTTTCATGTCTCCCACCGTTCGTTCTTTGACAAAAACCGCTCAAGACTAACAAATACAACACCCTCTCCGCTGTTCTATGAGCCGGCGTGAAATCATCTTCGTCTTGCATGTACTCTTCCGTTATTCCTAACAAACAAAAACGCCTTCGAGGACAGTGGGCGTTATGATATTGCGCCGCGCGCGTTAAGCCGTTGGGTAAAAGGCCAACTTGAAGTAATTTAGGCAAGGAAGAAAAGAAACGGTGCCATCTCATCAAACACGTAGTCGCATGTCAGAGCCGTCAACGCAACAACTGAGCTCGGTCGAACAGGATATCGCGCGCCTAGAAGACGTCGGATTCCTAACGTCCATGCTCATTACACTACTTGGAAATTACGCCCAAACGGGCCATTTTGGCGGACCCCTCGCGTACGTTCCGTACGTCGTTACCAGTCATTTATTGGGACCGGCCGCAGGCGGACTTCGCTTTGACTATCGTCGGCCCAAACATCCGTACGCGGATAAATTCATGCTCGCCGGCGGACACAACGCACCGGTGACGTATGCCCTTTGGATGGTGATGGGCGAAGCTCTCACACGACAACACGCAAGCACCAAGAACGAGTGCTACCGCATCGATCCGACGACCTCGATCCTGTCCATCGACGCACTCGGATTCCGGCGTGGTCAGGGAGCCTTGGCTAAGCTCCTCTCCGACGCCGGGTTAGCGGACGATCCCCTGTTTCAGCAAGCCAAGCTACGAGGGATTAAAGCCCTATCGGGGCATTCAGAGACCACGGACCTTACCAACGATGTCAATGGCGGCCCATCCGGCATCGGCGTCGCAACCGCCGCGGGAAAAGCTGCCTTTTGGGACATCGTGGGCGCTCCGTTAGCTTCACCTAAGATCATGGCGATCGAGGGGGAATTCGCAATGACGGCCGGCCATGCACAGGAGTTAAAAACGCAGGCGATCGCGCAACGCGTTGGTAAGCGTCTTCGCGTCCTGCTTTCCTATAACAACGCCGGAATCGACGACGAATTGATCGGAAGCGTCATCCAAGAAGAATTTACTGATTACGATATCGGTGCTCAATGGTCGTCCTACGGTTGGAACGTCATCAGCGTTGACGACGGCAACGACTACGCACAAGTCGCTCACGGGTTGGCTCGAATGGAAGGTTGGGATGAGTCGGATCGTCGGCCCATGCTCCTCCTTGGTCGAACGATCAAAGGTTGGTGGCCAGCAGCCGTCGACGGAGAGATTCCCGGCTATGGGAAACAGATTGTGGACCATGCTTCCCACCCCTACGCGTTCCCCCAAAACGGCGATTACTTCCAAGCGCTGGCGGGAACCTTTGAGACGCGCTACGGCGTTAAATTCCTCGATATCGATAAAGGCGCTATCAACGATGAACGTACGCGACTCACGCAGTTTAAGCACAACGTCGATGTCGCATTAAGCATCCTCGACCAGAACGATCTTGGCTCCTGGCTCGCCGACCGATTGGTCGCCATTGGTGACCAAGTCCAAGACGACCTCTCGTTACATAACAGCGGTTCGGTCGACCCATTCGACGACCCTCGTCTAAAGGTCGACCAGTTACCGATCGCACCGCAGAGCGTGACGGTGACCGACATGAACGGATCTAAAACGTCGACCGTGGACATCAAACTGTTTGAGGAAGCGGGAAACGTTCGCGGGGCACGCCGCGCAGTTTCCGAAATCTTCAAGTGGTCAAACTACGTCACCAACAACCGCTTCGTTGCCGTTGCGGCGGATCTAGCCGAATCCATTAACATTCAAAAAAGTGCGCTTTTTGGTTATTTCGATCCCGTCACCAATCCTTCGGGAACCGTCCTCAAGGCGGGCATTCAAGAGGCTGGTAACGCATCAACTGCCATCGGACTCGTCGGCCAAACGTTATCGTTGGATCCGAACGTACATAACGGCGTTTGGGCGTTAAGCGGAACCTACGGAGCTTTTACACCGCTTATGTACCTACCTGCGCGGGTGTGGAGTCAACAAAACCAAGATTCACCGTTTCGCGTCGGCGTCCTTCATATTTTGGCCGGTCACTCTGGGCCCGAAACTGCGGCCGATGCTCGCACGCATTTCGGTATTTTCGCGCCCCAGGTATGGAAACTATTTCCTCGCGGCCAGGTCGTTACCTTGAATTTCTGGGACTACAACGACGTCGCACCGGGATACTTTGCGGCAGCGAACTTAGCTGTGAGTCAACCAGAAATCGGTGTCATCGTTCTGGAAGTCGCGCGGCCTGACTTTGCCGTCGCCGATCGATCGTCCTTCGCCGACAGCGACCCGCTTGCCGCTGCAAAGGGTTTGTACGTGATCAAAGATTTTGATCCCGACACGCCGAAACACGGCTACGTATTAACCCAGGGTGCCAGTTCCACCAATAATCTACTCAAGGTATTGCCGAGTCTCAAAGCATCCAACGTCAACGTCAAAGTCATTGCATGCATCAGCGAGGAACTTTTCCAAACACAACCGCAAAGCTATCGTGACGCCGTCCTCCCGTCCGGAGCAAAACAAGATTTGATGATTATCAGCACCGGAACGCAGCGCATCCTACCGATTACGGGACTCGGCCATCTCACGGAGGAATACTCATTATTCTCGGACTGGGACAACCAATGGTTAAGCGGCGGTACCGAGGAAGACGTGATTGCAGAGGCACACTTGGATGAGGCATGCATCGCCGCTGCCATCACGAAATTCGCCGAGGAACGAGAACAGCGACTAGAACGACAGCGCCAAGAATTGGCCGCTATTGCCAACTAGTGTTTTCGATACCTGTGACAAACGATGGGTCCATGGCAACCGCACGCGATCTCTTGGTGGTTGATTGGGTTCGTCAACGCGTTCTGGAGCGCGGGTCGGGGACGCCCCGCGGAGATCAAAACCATAAAGGGGAGACATTGTGAGTGACGAAACGTTAATTGATCGGCGAGGACGGCTCCTGGGCAAGGGTGCCCCGCTCTTCTATCGGGATCCCGTGCACATCGTACGCGGCGACGGAGTCTGGTTGTACGACGCGGATGGCAAACGTTATGTCGACATGTACAACAACGTTCCATGCGTTGGGCATGCCAACCCGCGGGTTGTTGAGGCGATCACCAAACAGACGGCAACACTGAACGTACACAGTCGATATCTACACGAAGGTATTCTCGATTACGCCGAACGGCTAACGGGACACCACGATTCCTCGCTTTCTAGCGTCGTTTTTACCTGCTCGGGCACGGAGGCCAGCGAAGTCGCTTTGTTAATGGCGCGGGCCGCAACCAGCGGACGCGGCATCATATGCTCCGATAGCGGGTATCACGGCAACAGCACCGAAGTGCGAAAACTGTCGCGAGCTCGAGTGGGAGACAACACCACCCCTGAATTTCGGGCTATCCCCTATCCGCAAACCTATCGTCCGCTAACGAACGGATCGAATGGAAGCGAGCTGACGAACATCTACCTAGCAGAGGTCCAAAAGGCGATCGATGGGTTTGCGGCCAACGACATCCCGTTAGCAGGCATGTTCGTGTGCTCCATACTCGCCAATGAGGGACTCCCAGACATTCCCCCCGACTTTATGAAAGGTGCCGCCACATTGGTTCGAAATGCCGGCGGTCTCTTTATCGCCGACGAAGTCCAGGCGGGATTCTGTCGCACCGGTCGCTGGTGGGGATACGAAACGTCCGATTTTGTACCCGACATAGTGACCATGGGAAAACCGATGGGTAATGGCATGCCGCTAGCAGGGGTGGCTGCGTCCACCGAGCTCGTCGAAACCTTTCGTAAAAACACCGGTTACTTCAACACCTTCGCATCAAGTCCGCTCCAGGCCGCGGTTGGTTCCGCGGTTCTCGAC
The DNA here is from genome assembly GCA_913030615.1 of uncultured Gammaproteobacteria bacterium. Taxonomy (GTDB): domain Bacteria; phylum Pseudomonadota; class Gammaproteobacteria; order Pseudomonadales; family Azotimanducaceae; genus UBA11889. The sequence goes on from CAJWCW010000057.1 coordinate 9,561, forward strand.
GTTATTGAAGAGGAGGACCTCTGCGCCAACGTGGCAGAGGTAGGCGACTATCTGCGAACCGCTTTACGAGCATTACAACGAAATCACGAGCCCATGGGGGATGTACGCGGTCACGGCTTAGCCATCGGAATCGACTGGGTCCTCGAGCGCGAAGGTAAAACACCCGACCGAGAAGGCGCCGCCGAGGTTGCCAACCGCTTAAAAGACAAAGGCTTTTTGATCTCGAATATGGGCCCGCTCGGCAACTTGCTAAAGATTCGACCACCGCTCGTATTCGGTCGAGAGCACGCCGATCTTTTCCTCAACGCATTTGAGGAAACGCTTCGAGAGCTATAAACGCCCATGCAGATCGACAACGACCTACTCGAATTTGCGCGACAAACGCTGCCTGAATGGTCGTTGGAAGGCGCTCAAATCGAGCCCATTACCGTCAGTGAAAACGTCACGTTCCGAGTCGATAAAGACGGTCTTTCTTATGTGCTTCGAATCCACCGTTCGTGGTATCACACCCTCGAAGAGCTTGAGTCCGGGTTGATCTGGACAGACGCGTTGCGCGGTTCCGGCATCGACGTGCCCGAACCTTTGTTAACGACGGGTGGCAAGGGGTTTGTGACGCGGACATTGCCCGGGACTCTCGAGAGCCGAAATATCGGGGCACTCAAATGGGTCGAGGGCGATGTCTTGGCAGAGGTCATTCGTCGAGATGCCAACGACACCGATGCGTTGTGCCGTTATTTCAGGCAATTGGGTGCCATCGCGGCATCCATTCACGCGCAAGCCACCGACTGGAATGCCCCTCCAAATTTCAAACGACACGCATTCGATGCCGCCGGACTCGTCGGCGAGCACCCATTTTGGGGACGCTTTTGGGAAATACCACAACTTCGTTCCGAACAAGCAGACTTATTGCGGCAAGGACGTGAGGTGATCGCAGACACTCTCGATCGGTACGGTCAACCACGAGAAACCTACAGCATGATTCACGCCGATCTCCACATGCACAATCTCGTGCTGAGCTCACACGGTCTGCACATTATCGATTTTGACGACGCTGGCTTCGGCTGGCATCAATTCGACCTGGCGGTCGCTCTCCACGAATACTTGGAGCACAAGGCGTACCCAGAGATCCTGGCGGCGTTGCTTGACGGATACCGAGCCCATCGTTCATTCGATTCCGAAGCGGCAAAGCTCATACCTTTATTTTTGCTCGTGCGCTCGGTCATGGCATTAGGCTGGGTTCACCAACGGCCCGAACTCGGGCAGGAAAAATACATCCCCGAAATGATTGAACATGCCTGCCGTCACGTCCGACGTTTCTTGGACGCGTAACGTCCCTATGGATTTTCTTAGGGCAACGAAAAGCCAAGTTTCAACTCGTCCGAGATACCGTTGAACCAATCCACGACTTCGCGGTGGTAGGGAATTCCTTCTCTCTTTCGCAGGACGGTTTCTTCTGCTTCGATCAAGCCCGCGTAATAGACCCTCTCGTGACCTTTCACAGGCGTCATCGACGACAATTTCTCGAGCAGCTTATCTAAATCGGCTTTAAACCCGTCGACGTCGACAAACGCGTCAATTTTGATCGCCATCACGAATTGAGAGTGGTGCAACCCTCCGGCAATAAAACCTGGGCCATTACCCGAAAGGATACCGGCCATGATGTCGACAATGGTCGCAAAGCCGTACCCCTTGTGTCCGCCATTCTCTCGAGTACCGCCGAACGGCAACATACGGAAACCTCCGTAATCCGGAGATTCAATCGACTCCATAATCGGCTCGCCGTCGAGCTTAGTAATCCAGCCCGGTTCAAGCTTCGACCCAATACGCCTGGTTAGCATGAGCTTGTTGGCAGCAACCTGCGTCGTCGCGACATCGAAAACGAACGGAGCATGCTTGTCGGCTGGCGCTGCCCAAGCAACGGGATTCGTCCCAAATGCAGGCTCCGAACCGAAGACCGGAACCTGCAGTCCCCCGCCCGCCGATACCATGCAAAAACCGATCATGTCGTGGGCGATCGCCATCATCGGGTAGTACGCAAGCATGCCCACGTGGCCACAGTTTTGGATGGCCACGGCACCAATACCCGTTTCACTGGCTTTTTCGATGGCGAGTTCCATCGCCCGAGGACCCACCTGAATCCCCAGCGCTTGATCCGCGTTCCATGTCGCACTGACCGCCGATTCGCGTAGCGTTGTGACGTTCGGGGTCGGATTGAGTTCACCACGTCCGTATTGATCGATGTAGAGACGGAGCATGTTCGATACACCGTGGCTCTCGCAGCCACGCAAATCACTCTCAATCAATACGTCGGTCGATTGTTCGGCATCACGCTCGGACTGCCCCATTTCGAGAAAAATAGTCTCGGTAGCATTTCGAACCGACTCCTCGCGCACGAATACTCGGTCCTCCTCGGGAACCAAAAATCGTTTTAACATCGTGATCGAGCTCTCACCTAAACGAACATGTTAGACCAGTTCGATACATCTGAGCCGTTAATTCATACCCCCTGCCCGCGTTATTTGTGTACGCGTTGCGTCAACATCTGTCCGATGAATACGTGCGAGCATCCGTCGATGGCGGCACGCCCCACGCTTTCTCATCCTATTATTGTCCATGCTGACAGAAGCGGATTTTTTCTTTTCAGCCCCTCCCTAAAGCGATCATATTTTCGGTGTGGTGGGTGCGTATGGCATACGCGAGCCGGTAGTCCCGAGCCATAGATATCCCGTCTAATGAATACTGCGCAAGTAGCTCGCCGCCAAAGGCTGCTAGAACGTTACTTTCTTGCGGTAGCGCTCAAGACGCGATCGCACCTCGTTCGCGAATTTGCGATCGGCCTTGCCGAACTCCAGCGCGATTTCGCTGTAGCGCACGGCTCGGTCGAAGTTTCCATTGGCAGCGAATGCGATTGCCAACAAGTCTGCAACGACTGGATCACGCGGTCTCGAAGCGTACAAACGCTCGGCCAGAGTGATTGCCTGCAATACATCGCGTACCGAATGTCGTTCAGACGTGGCCAGTAACTTAATCAACGTGGTCGCGATTTGCTTGTTGTTGGGTTCCAAACCGAAAGCCTTCCGTAACGCCGAGGACGCCTTGGCATCCTGGCCGAGGCGGAGCCAGCCTAGGCCAATGTTGAAAATCAGGGATGAGTTGTTGGGTTGGATTCGCTCGAGCTGTTTCCAAACGTCGATGGCCGCTGGAAATTTCCCCATCGCAGCGTAAGTCGTGCCGAGATTAAGGTAGGCTTGGGTCAACGCGGGATTCGTCGAAAGTGCGTCTCCAAAATGTTCCACCGCCTCACCGTAATCACGTTGGCGATAACGAAGAACGCCGAGATTAAAGTGCGCGTGGCCATAGTTGGGATCTAATTCGATGGCTTTAATCAGCTTTTTTCCAGCGCGGTCCAACTGGCCGTCCGCCATTAACGCGAGGCTCTGATTACTCAACATTTCGACATTGTTGGGATTTATTTTGAGTCCTCTCTCAAAATATTCAAGAGCTTCGGCGTGCTGACCCCGTCGTGCTAAAACGTTTGCCAGATTGCCATAATCGAATGCCAAGCCGGGGCGGCGTGCCAGTACTTGCCGAAACGCCGATTCTGCACCCCGGTAGTCTCCCAACTCCGTCTTACGTTTGCCGCGGGCCACGAACGCACCAGCGGTTTCGGCGAAGCTACGCATTGCCTCGATGATCGGGGCATCGAGGACTTTTGCGTGTGGGTACGTTCGAGCCAACCACTCTGCCTCCTTCGCCGCCTCTTCATTGCCCTGGCTCATATGGACTTGTGCCAGAAGCGTATAAATTTCGCGATCGTTTGGATCGATTTGTCGAGCGTTTTGCAAGTGTGTTTGCGCCTCGACTAAATCGTTGTCGATAAACGCGATTCGGGCTAAACCGATTAGGGCGAAACTTTGAGCCTCGTTGATCGGTAAAGCGGCTTTATAAAGAGCGAGCGCGTCCTCGTATTGCCCATTTCGGGTGAGCGTGTCCGCATAAGTGACGGCAAGTACGTAGTCATTCGACTTTAACTTCCATGCTTCCGCGTAATAGGCAATCGCATCCGTCCGGTTCGAATTCCTCAGCGCGGTTGCAGCCAGATAGGGCCAACGATAATCAGTGGAGTCACGTCTTGCAGCCTGTTGATAACAAGCAATGGCGGGTTGTAGTAAGCCATGAGCATGGAACACCATGCCAAGACGACCCCAGGCTTCCGCCGAATTGAGATTTTTTTCGAGCTTGGCTCGCGTCGTCTCGATGAGTTGTACGACTGCGATTTCCATATGGCTGGTTTGAATTTCAGGTATTTCCGCGCTCTGGATCTCGAGTTGTAGAAATAGTAGGACAAGGGAGCATCCGAAATGGCTAACTGGACGCGGCCATTTACTCAATTTTCCACCTCGGCGGGCATGCCTTGACCTTTCAGCAAGACGACCATTTGATCGCGCATTAACGGCGGGAATCGTTCGGTCTCACCGCCAGGCCAGGTAACGATAATTTCATCGGCAGCAGGCGCGCTACCAAGTCCAAAGTGGACGATCGCATCGTGGCTTGATAGGTAGCTGTCCGAGTGGATAACAGGCCGAACCTGCCATGCACTTCCTGCTCTAATGCGAACGCGCGCACCGATTGCATCTCGATTTAAGGTCGGGTCAAGTAAGCGGAGTTTTAGCCAACCTCCCTTGTTGGCTATTGTGTTTCGATACAGGCGAGCCGGCCCATTCGAATTCATAACCAGGATATCGAGGTCACCATCTGCATCGATGTCGCCCGTTAGTAATCCCCTACTTACATGGAGATCAGTACAAAAAGGGTTGGATACAGAACACCAATCAGAAAACTTCCCATCGCCTATATTAACCATGAGGCGATTCGGCTCTGCATAATCATGATGGAATTGACCCAAAATTCCGGAGCCTGGATCGGGTGCGCTTCCCGGTTGCTTGCGTACTCTGCCATTGCCAATCGCGACGTCGAGCATCCCATCTTGATTAGCATCGAATAAGGAAACCCCAAACCCAGTCTCTGGGATGCTGGGAACACCAAGACCGGATTGGATTGTCGCATCGACCAATAGATGGTCGCCTGCACTAAGGTATAGCGTATTGGTCTCTTCATCCAAGTGGGTTAACAACATGTCCAATCGTTGGTCGGCATTTACGTCGCCAAGAGCAATACCCATGCTCGCTTCGGTATCGCCAAAAAGATTGACCGCCGTACCGTAGGCGACGGCGCGCTCGTCGAATGTTCTATCGCCCTTGTTGATCCAAAGGTGATTGCGTTCACCATCGTTGGCGACAAAGAAGTCGTCTCGATGATCCCCATTGAAGTCAAAGCAAACGACTCCAAGTGCATTGTTGTTTTTTTGAGAAATCCCCGCTTTTCTTCCGATAAACGTAAACGTACCGTCTCCGTTGTTTCGGTAGAGTCGATCCGCCTCACCACGATAGGCGTTTGGCGCGCAGTAATCGATGTCGCCGGACTCGTCGGCGCACGCCTGCATGGGTTCTCGTGTCACGTAGGTCGCGACGTAGAGGTCTAAAAATCCGTCATCGTCAATATCGCAAAAGGTTGCTGAACTCGACCAACCGCGTCCTTGGATTCCCGCCTCTTCCGAGATATCGGAAAATGACGCGTCGGCGTTATTGAGGTAGAGCCGGTCTTTATCGACGTTTGAAACGTAAATATCGAGATCCCCATCGTTATCGATGTCGCCCAAAGCACTACCCATCCCAAAACCCGCATCATCGAGCCCCGCAGCCGTGCTGACGTCTTGGTACGAGCCATCGGCATTTCGCCGGAATAGTTTGTTTGCCGAATCGCTCTGGTTAGCCGCTGGCTTCCCACCGTTGACGAGATAGATATCAAGATCGCCGTCGTTGTCGTAGTCAAAAAGTGCGCCACCAGAACCCATGATTTCTGGTAAGAGATACCGTCCCTCGACACCGGA
>CAJWCW010000058.1 GCA_913030615.1 uncultured Gammaproteobacteria bacterium
AAGAAATTCCTGGCTTAACGTGAGATTGATGAATCCTGGGCCAGCAATCTCGGTTTCCGCAACTATCCCGGTCAAGTCGGAGGCACCGACAACGTCTTCTGCCAGCTTCCGCGGATTGGTCTTTAAACGCTTGGCGGCCGCCATGGCCCCGTTGGCTTGATAATCCCCATATTCGGGACGGCTAGCCGGGGACACTAAGGCCGGAGCCCGTTCTTTGGTAACTTGCCCGAATGCCTCGCCGAGGCGGTCGTCGAGAAGTTGCCGTACGTTCATGGTCTCAGGCGGGATCCACGTCTTCAGCCTGCCAGCCCTTGGAACGTTCGACTACCGTGAAAGTCACCCGCTGACCGTCGCTTAGGTGGGCTCGCTGGCCCCCGTGAGCGCCGACGGAACGGTGATGAACAAATATTTCGTCACCGTTTTCGCGAATAATGAAACCAAAACCTTTGGTGCGATTGAACCATTTAACGATGCCTTCTTCGCGTGGTGCATCGGATGATTTGGGTTGGCTCTGGTCCCGGCCATTTCGACGCGACGGTGGGGATGCTTGTGGTCTGCGCGAACTCGGGCGCACACCAGCAAGCCGTGCGTTCACTCGGATAGTAATGAACGAGGCAAAGACCGAAGCGATTGACATTGATACCAACAGGTACCACGAATTCTCGGGGAGCAGACGGTAGATTTGGGTGGCAACACCTATGAAAAAGAGGGAAGCGGAGACTGCGGTGACGAGGACCTTCATGAGACTGATCCGTAAAAGAGGCGATCATACCCTAGGGGAGGCGAATCCTTCATGAAGTTTGAGTAACGGAAGGCCGTGGCCGAGGGAACTTCAACAAACAATGTGAGGGTCAGGGGGCCCAGAGATCATCCGAAAGACGTCGGGATGCGGCGGAGCCTGGACGCTGCTCTTCGGGTCGTCGACGGGCACTAAGAATCACTATCGGTTCTAACGGCACACCGGCCATTTCTTGGAGAATCCCAGTTTCTGCAAATTCAATGATCTCGGCGACATCGGTACCGGCGACCAGATGACCGAATACCGTATAACCTGGTTTACCGGGCAGAGCGTCCAGATGCGTATTCGCACTTAAGTTAATGAAAAATTGACTGCTGGCCGAATCGGGGTCTTCTAGGCGAGCCATCGACAACGATCCCTTCTGATTTCTCAGGCCATTAAATGACTCGTTGGGGATTTCGTGGGGGCTTTCGCGACGCTGCATTTGCACATCGTAACCTCCGGTTTGGATGACGAATCCAGCTATCACTCGGTGGAAAATCAAGCCGTTATAAAAACCCGCGTCAACTAATTCAAGGAAGTTGGCAACGGTCTGAGGAGCTCGTTCCCTGTCCAGTGTCGCGATCATGGTTCCGACGGAGGTATCAATGACAACTTGGGGTTGCTCGACGCTAGCTGCGGTATTGCCGTACGCCATCATGGTAAAGCAGCCGATTAAGATTAAGCGTCCCATCAACCGATCGCATGTCCGATTTTGACTAAGCACGAGCTTGTCTCGCCGTTTTTGACTTACGCCAATTCCGACTTTCGCGAAGGCAGACGTTCAAGGTCGTGTTCATGGTGAAGATGTCGCGTTGCACATTTACGTCACATATAAAATCCGTCGACAGGGTATTATACAGGCCTCGAACGGGTCCCTTTCGTCGCGATTGGCTCTGCGGACGAAAGTATGTGTCCGGACGAGAGCACTCAGTTTAAAAGACTTGTGGTTTTATGTCCGAACCTCAAATTAGCTTAACTCAAAGTCCCTCTGTTGCGCCAAAGCACGTCGCCATCATCATGGACGGAAATCATCGCTGGGCGAAACGGAGGTTGTTACCGGGCGCAGCAGGACATCAAGCGGGCGCTCGGAACGTAAGATCTATCGCGGAGTTATGCGCCGATTTGGGGGTCGAATACCTCACACTATTTGCGTTCAGCACAGAAAATTGGAATCGGCCGCAAAAAGAGATTGATCTGTTGATGCGCCTAATGGGCGGAATGCTCGAGAACGATGTCGAGGAATTACACGCGAAGGGCGTACGACTGCGCATTATCGGCGATCGGAGCAGATTCTCCGCAAAAATTCAGTTGCTCATGGCGCGAGCCGAACAAATAACCCGGTTAAATGATCGTTTGTATTTAACGATTGCAGCTAACTACGGTGGCCGGTGGGATATTGTCGGTGCTGCGCGTGAGATGGCCATGGCGGTTAAACGTGGTGAGCTCGATCCTGATTCCGTCGATGAAAATACATTTGAAAATTACCTATCGATGCGGGATTTACCTCAGCCAGATCTGTGCATCCGCACCGGTGGCGATCGCCGTATTAGTAACTTCTTGTTATGGGATCTGGCGTACACAGAGCTTTATTTCACGGACGCCTATTGGCCAGAATTCGACGAAGTGCATCTTGAATCTGCATTCAGCGACTATCAGGGGCGGCAGCGGCGCTACGGTAGGCGCAACAAGTAGTGCTCAGGCTTCGTGTGCTCACGGGTCTCGTTCTCGGACCCATAGTGGTCGCCGCGATCGTCCTTTCTGAACCTTGGCAATTAGCTCTCTTCTTTCTTTTATTCATTGGCCTCGGTTTATACGAGTGGGCTGGGTTGACGGGAATCCCGACCCCGTTGTTACGGTTGGTTTACGTGTTTTCTGGTGCGTTGATGGCGCTTTTCCTCTGGCTCTCTCCTGATATCTGGTATCAGGTTGTGATTGCTGTGAGCGTGGTTTGGTTAGCCGCAGTCCTTGTTGTTGTCAGTTATCCGCGCTTTTCACCCCGCATTAAAATACCTGTGGTGATGGGATCTCTGGGTTGGGTCGTATGCATTGGCGGTTGGCTTGCGGTGAACTTAATTCGCGAGCAACCGAACGGTCGTTGGCTGGTTCTATGGTTAATCGTGGTCATAGCAGCCGCGGATACCGGGGCGTATTTCGCCGGTCGGCGATTTGGTAACACCAAGTTGCTTCCGAGCGTCAGCCCCGGAAAAACCTGGGAAGGCGTTTGGGGAGGATTAGTCTTGGGGATTTTGACGGGCCAAGTCGTAGTAACAATGAGCGGTCTTCTTGACCTATTTGGGTCGTTTGGTTGGTTGATTTTGACCGTATTTGTTGTGGCTATATCGATCGTCGGTGATCTCTTTGAGAGTGTCGTGAAGCGAATTTCCGAAACAAAGGACTCAGGCAGTGTGCTTCCGGGACATGGTGGCATCCTCGATCGAATCGACGCTTTGCTGGCTGCAGCACCGTTCTTTGCGCTTTTGACGATGCTGTCATGAGTCTGTGCTGTTATGATTCCGGCTTGAGGTTGCCTTTTTCGGAATCCCCGATAGGCAACAGCGCTACCTGAAGACGGTCAAAAGGTTCCAGATCCAACGGTATGGAATTTCTTCAATACTTACTTTACTTGCTGCTGACGCTGGGCATTCTGGTGACGGTCCATGAATTTGGACACTTCTACGTTGCGCGAATGTCCGGGGTGGACGTGGTTCGTTTTTCTATTGGATTTGGGCGCCCGCTTCTGACCTACACCGATTCGAAGGGGACTGAATTTGTCGTAGCAGCGATCCCCTTAGGGGGCTATGTCCAAATGCGCGAGGACGAACCTGATGAGGAGGATATTGGTCGAGCCGTCCGAACATTCCCTAATCTATCAGTCGGCTGGCGAATTGCTATTGCGTTAGGGGGCCCGGCCGCCAATTTCTTTTTTGCATGGATGGTCTACTGGGCCCTTTTTGCGGTTGGCACGACCGTGGTCGTGCCGGTTCTGGGATCGCCTGATTCAGATACGGTAGCTCACGTTGCTGGTATTCGAGGTGGCGAGGAAATTATCCAAGTTGACGATGCGCTTACGCCGTCGTGGTCACAAGTCAACATGCAATTAGCGGCGCGCTTGGGAGATTCGGGCAAGATCAAAGTAACCACGAGTCGACGTGGAGAGAGTGCTGATTATTGGTTGCCCATTGATCGTTGGCACGCGGGAGTTGATGACCCAAACCTGATGGATTCGCTTGGTTTGACGATGAGCTTCGAACCCGTCATTGCACGAGTGGAGGAGGGCAGTGTCGCCGAAGAGGGAGGGTTGTTGTCAGGAGATCGGATCCTATCGATCAACGATGATCTGGTGACAAGCTGGACGGATTTTGTTGATCACGTGCGGCAGGGGCATGAGAGTGAATTGGTGCTGCGTGTCCGACGACAAACAAGGGACGTCATCTTGTCGGTTATGCCAGAAAGGCGCCAAGACAGTGACGGGACAGTTTTTGGTTTTGCTGGCGTGGCACCGGTCGTACCCACTCGGAAAGTACAATTTTCTGTCGGCGAGGCCCTATGGCGGGGAATCGAGGAAGTGCAGTCGAAGACGACGTTGACGTTGGGGCTATTGAAAAAAATGGTGCTGGGTCTTGTGTCGACTCGCAATCTTTCTGGACCCATCACGATTGCCAAAGTGGCGGGTGATTCGGCACAAGCTGGCTGGCAGGACTTTTTTAATGTACTTGCACTGCTTTCAATCAGTTTAGGGGTCATCAACTTACTTCCAATACCGCTATTAGATGGTGGACACGTCCTGTTTTACGGCATTGAGATCGTAATCGGGAAACCGGTTCCAACGCGAGTGCAGACCCTTGGAGTCCAGATTGGTATTGTCGCCGTAGCCGGTATGATCGCGCTCGCCTTTTATAACGACTTCGCGAGGTTGCTTGGGTAAGTCAATGCGGACGGCACTGGTCATTAGCTTGTTCCTGCTCGCATTGCCATTGAGGGCCGAGATCGCAAGCTTTGAACTTTCGGATATCCGATTGCAAGGGTTACAGCGTGTGTCTGCCGGTACGGTCTTTAACGAATTACCGGTGAATGTCGGAGACGCCATCGATGGCGTGACCATCCGTCAACTCATTCGCGGTTTGTTTCGGACCGGTTACTTTGATGACATCACTATGGCTCGTGATGGCGACGCCTTGATCATTACTCTGCAAGAGCGGCCTGCGATTGAGGCAATTCAGATCGAAGGTAATAAAGCGATTAAAGACGAGTCTTTGTTCGAAGGTCTTGCTGAGCAAGGATTGCGGGAAGGTGAGATATTTAAACAGTCGACGCTTGAACGAGTCGCGATTGAACTCGAGCGCCAATACGTCGCCCAGGGACGTTACGGATCGGGAATTGAGACGAAGGTGGATAAATTGCCTCGTAACCGTGTCGCCATTTCAATCGATATTGAAGAAGGAAAAAGTTCGGGTATTCGGCACATTAACATTGTAGGAGCGACCGTATTCGAGCAAGACGAATTACTCGACAAACTTGAGCTTAAACATCCGACGCTACTCGGGTTTATACGTGGAAAGGACAAATATTCCAGAGAAAAGCTTCAAGGGGATATCGAAACGCTTGAGTCGTATTACCAAGATCGAGGCTATGTCGAATTTCGGGCGGCATCCACACAAGTTAGCGTGGCACCAGACCGTCGCCAGGTTTATTTAACGATTAATGTTGAGGAAGGCGCAAAATATACCGTTAACGAGGTTGACCTGGTGGGGGAGCTCGGGGAGGTAAAACCCGAACAGCTGGAGGCACTTTTTGTCGTGCAGCCAGGACAAATATTCTCCCGCGCACTGGTTACTGCAACTGAAGAACGGATCACAGGAGTACTCGGCAACTCGGGATACACCTTCGCCGAAGCAACTGGAATTCCAGAAGTTCACGATGATGGAAGTGTGGACGTAAAGTTCATGGTGAATACGGGTCAGCGAGCGTATGTGCGACGGATTTCTTACGCGGGAAACGCGACGACGCAGGATGCTGTATTACGGCGCGAGATGCGTCAATTGGAGGGCGCGTGGGCGTCAACACGAGCTATCGACCTCTCTAAAATCCGGTTGGAGCGATTAGGTTATTTTCAGGAAGTGAACGTGGAAACCCCGGCGGTCCCGGGTCGGGACGATCAGATTGATGTTGAGTTTTCGGTGAAGGAACAGCCTACGGGGAGTCTCTCGGGAACGTTAGGGTACTCAGAATATTCTGGCTTAATACTCGGGGCGAGTTTTCAGGAGACAAATGTAGGTGGAACCGGCAACAGCTTTGGCCTCGGAGTGAGCTGGAGTAAATACATGAAGTCGATCAACTACAATTTCTTTGACCCCTACTTCACGGCGGACGGTATTAGTCGCGGTTATAACCTGTCTTTTCGAGAGACGGATTACGGTGCCCGTAATTTGGCTCGCTTTTCCACCGACTCCCTTGGGGGCGGCGTAAATTTTGGTTTCCCGTTGAGTGAGACGCAAAACTTGCAGTTCCGTCTTACCGTGGAACACACGGAGATTACACAGGGATTTCTTACGGCCCAGGAAATTTCTTCTTTCGTCAATGCTGAAGGCAACGAGTTCCTCAACTACAAGCTTGAAAGTTCGTGGCGTAGTACAAGTTTGAATCGCGGCATGTTTCCTACCCGTGGCCAGTCTCACATTGGAACTCTAGAAGTCGCGATTCCGGGTAGTGATCTAGAGTTTTACCGCGTGAATTACACAAGCGATTTTTATTTTCCAGTACCGCTTGTTCCGCAATCTCATCTATGGGCACTGCGGTTAAGAGCCAAATTGGGTTACGGCGCAGCATTTGGTTCCACTAATACCTATCCGTTTTATGAACACTTTTTTGCAGGTGGCTTTGGCTCGGTGCGCGGCTTTGAAAACAGCACACTAGGCCCCCGCACGCAACCGATCGAAGGGCTCTATTATCGGGATGCAAGGGGTGACCCGTTTGGCGGTAACGCCCTTGTGGAGTTCAGTGGAGAATTGATTTTTCCGATACCGTTAGTCGAGCAGATCGGCCAGATACGTTCTCTCTTTTTCGTCGATATTGGTAACGTCTTTAACACTGATTGTCCCCCGGGCACGGTAAATTGTTTCGACTTGTCGTTGGAGGAATTGCGCTATTCCACTGGACTCGCGATTACGTGGCTTACGGCAATGGGACCGATGTCGTTTGCGCTGACGGTTCCGCTCAATACCGGTCCGTTTGATGAGGTCGAACGATTTTCGTTCGAACTCGGCAAAACGTTCTAATTGCATTGCTTTCAGGCCTATACTCCGCGTCTAGAACGTCCATGGCTGTTGTAGCGGATCCCAAGAACCAGAAGGAGAAGTATGGTGCGTAAGAAATCGAAGAAGTGGCTTTTACCGGCGGTTTTGCTTTTGTCTCTTAGTTCTCAAGCTGAATTGAAGATCGTAGTAATTAATGCGGAACAGGCGATTCTTCAGAGCGAGGAAGGCAAAGCAAAGATTGAGGCTATTCGAACGGCGGTTGAAGCCGATGAACTCAAGATCCAATCCCTTAGCGATCAAATGAAGTCGCTTCAGGAACGCTTGGCAAAGGACGTGGACGTTATCTCCGACGCAGAGAAACAGAAACTCCAAAAGGAAATTGAGGATTTAAATATCGACGCGCAGTTCGAGCTCCAAAAATACCAAAAGAAGGGCAATGAACTTCAGCAAGATCTTATGCGAGAAATGACGCCGAAACTTCAGGCCGTACTTCAGGATTTAATTGAGGTCGAGGGGTACGATCTCGTTATGCCGAGAGCAGGGCTCCTCTACACGAACGCGAAACACAACATAACCCGTAAAGTTACTGAGAAGTTAAACGAAAAACAGTGATGGAATAGGCCGGCCTGCGCCTGTGAAGCTTGCTGAAATCGCCGTGCTTGTTGATGCGGAACTTGTAGGCAATGGTGAGACGAAAATTACCGGCCTTGGTGCAATAGAGACTGCCGCCCAGGGCGAACTCACGCATCTTTCGACCCACGCTTACCGCAAATACCTTGCTCATACATCCGCATCTGCCGTCATCTTGCAGGCAAATGATTTAGCGAGCTGCCCTACCAACGCACTCGTTGTTGAAAATCCATACCATGCGTTCGCCGTCGCTTCGATGTTGTTTGAGACACGTCCGAGGCTGGCGGTCGGAATTCAAGAACCCGCGTCGGTCGATGGCTCCGCAACCCTTGGGGAAGGCGTCAGAATTGGAGCCTTTGCCAAAATTGAGCCAGAAGCAATCCTTGCCGATGGCGTCGAGGTCGGGTCCGGAGCATACGTCGGAGAAGGGTGTGTGATCGGGGCCGATACAGTCGTTATGCCGCGCGCGGTTTTGTATCACGGAGTTCGCGTCGGGGCTCGTTGCATGATCCATAGTGGTGCGGTAATCGGCGCCGACGGATTTGGGTTTGCGCCGGACGCAAAAGGTCACCTGCAACCAATCGCGCAGATCGGAGGAGTTCGTCTTGGAGATGATGTCAGCGTGGGTTCGTGCACGACGATAGATAGGGGGACTATCGAAGATACCGTCGTGGGTGATGGCGTTAAGATTGATAACCAAGTGCAGATTGGTCACAACTGCCAAATTGGAGACCATACTGTAATTTGCGGGTGCGTCGGGATGGCGGGGAGTACCGTGATCGGGCGTAACTGCATGATTGCCGGTGCGGTCGGAATGGCAGGAGATGGTCCCATCCGCTTAACGGACGGGGTGGTGGTGAGCGCGATGACCCATATCTCCCGGTCCATTGAAGAACCAGGGTTGTATTCGGGAGGGGTACTGCACGATAAGTCGGCTCGTTGGAAGCGTAACGCATTGCGGTTTGGCGAAATCGACCAACTCGCGAAACGGCTAGCCCGGCTCGAAAAAAAGACAGACCCAGGACGACAAAACGATTAAGGTTCGGACGTTGTCGAATCGACTCAGAGTACTATGGACATAGACGAGATATTCGAATATCTCCCGCACCGGTACCCATTCCTTCTCGTTGATCGGGTGACAGAAATCCATCCGGGAAAAGATATTCGAGGGTATAAAAACGTAAGTGTTGGAGAACCTTTTTTTCAGGGTCATTTCCCGGACCGCCCTATCATGCCGGGCGTTCTTCTCATCGAAGCCATGGCGCAGATAGCAGGAATTCTTGCATTTAAGACGCGAGACAACAGTCCGGCTGAGGGTTACCTGCACTACTTGGCGGGGACCGATAAGACCCGTTTCAAGCGCCCGGTCGTGCCGGGTGATCGACTGTTACTTGAAGCCACCATTTTGACGCATCGTCGCACAATGATGAAATTTGATTGCAACGCCTATGTCGATGACGAACTTGCTTGTACAACACAGTTGCTCTGCGCGGAACGAAAAACCTAATGCAGGGATCCCGAAAAAGGGCCTTTGATTGAATTGTGAGAGATCGGTGGTCCGACCGTGAAACTGGAGATGAGCTAGACACGAGCCATGGTGCGACCGGACCACTCAAACATGGCTAAACGAACCTTGACGATTGGCATCGTTGCCGGCGAAGAATCTGGGGATATTCTAGGGTCGGGACTCATGCGCGCGTTGGCTAAGCGAGCCACGAGCCTTCGATTTATAGGCGTGGGTGGGGACCAAATGGTTAAGCAAGGTCTTGAATCGCTCGCAACTATCGAGGAGCTGTCCGTTAATGGTTTTATAGATCCGCTTAAGAGGTTACCCACGTTAGTACGGATCATCCGCTGCTTGTATCGAAGTTTTAGGGAAGCCGATGTGGTTGTGGGAATTGATTTCAACGTGTTTAACCTATTGCTCGAACGGCTGCTAAAGCGTCGGGGTGTACCGACGGCCCATTACGTCAGCCCTGCGGTATATGCATGGAGACGAGGTAGGATTCGTAAGATCGGACGCTCCACTGATGTGGTGATGGCACTATTTCCTTTCGAGCCACCCCTGTATCGCGATTCTGGCGTTCGAGCAGAATTTGTTGGACATCCGCTTGCGGACGACATAGATCCGAATATAGAACAGGGTGAAAGAAGCGCCCGCGCCCGCGCCGATCTGGGGCTACCAGCTGATGCCCTCGTGGTGGGGCTGTTGCCTGGCAGTCGACTTTCGGAAGTCCGATTTCTCGGCGACTTGTTCGTAGACGCTGCCGAGCGGGCCGTGGCTAGAATCAACCCTAGGGGTCGGCACTATCCTTCGGCCGTCCTGGTCATCCCTTGTGTTAGTGAAAAAATAAAAGCTCTTTTGGCAGAAATTGTCGCAAAAAAGACCCAGCTCGATGTGCGGTTAGTCGAAGGCGATTCCGAGCGCGCTATCGCCGCGTCCGACGTTGTTCTAACCAAGGCCGGAACAAGCACATTAGAAGCCCTGCTTTTAGGTCGACCTATGGTAGTGAGCTATCGGTTGGGAGGGTTCAGCTATTGGATCGCCAAAAGATTGATTCGATCGGAATTCGTTGCACTCCCAAATATTTTGGCGGGTTACAGCATAGTGCCCGAATTGCTTCAAAACGACGCGACTCCCGGCCGTCTAGCGAATGCTCTGGCGGAAGAGATCAAACGATTTGAGAACGACGAAAGCCTAAGACATGCCTTTAAGGAGATCCATGGCAAACTGAGATGTGGAGCGTCTGAGCGTGCTGCAGATGTTGTTATGTCATTGGTTTCCGACCAAATATGAATTCACAAGCAGAACGGAGTAGTACCTATCCACTCGTCAGTAAAACGGCAGGGATTGATGAGGCAGGTCGAGGTCCTCTGGCCGGACCCGTGGTGGCAGCGGCAGTTGTTTTGGACCCCGACAAGCCCATTAATGGGCTTGACGATTCGAAAGCACTTAAACACAAAGTTAGACTAGCCCTCAAAGACGAAATCCAAGAAAGGGCGATCGGTTGGGCGTTGGGCTGCGCCAATGTTGAAGAAATCGACCGATTAAATATATTGCAAGCCACGTTGCTAGCGATGCGACGCGCGGTATCCAATCTAAATATGTCGATAGACATGGCCTTGGTCGACGGAAACGTGGATCCAGGCCTCGCCTGCCCGACAAAAACGATCGTGCGGGGGGATACCAAGGTGGCCGCGATTAGTGCTGCATCAATCCTAGCCAAAGTTTTCCGTGACAGCGTAATGGTGTCTTCGTCTGAGGATTATCCGGAATACGGGTTCGATCGGCATAAGGGGTACGGAACGCGCGAGCATTTGTTGGCTCTGAAACAGCACGGCCCGAGCACATTTCACCGAAAAACTTTTGCGCCCGTCCGGGATTTATTGATGAATGACGAAACATCCCATAAGCGATCTCAATGACGGCATTTGTTCACCTCTCTCTGCACACCGAATTCTCGCTAACCGATGGACTTGTTCGCATTGAAGCTCTCGCAGAACGCGCCAGGGAAATGGGTTTTCCGGCGGTCGCGATCACTGATCTAGGCAATCTTTTCGGCATGTTGAAGTTCTATACGGCATGTAGGGCCGAGGGCGTCAAACCTATTGTCGGGCTGGAATTGGAGATGCGTGAGGAAGCGAGGTCCTACCGACTAATCGTCTTAGCCACTAATCAAAGGGGTTACCACAATCTTCTCAAGCTCGCATCTCGTTCCTACATTCGGTCTCAGGATCGAGGGACGTTTCAAAAAGAGTGGCTCGAAGAGTTGAATGAGGGCCTGATTCTCCTATCGGGTGGGCGTCGCGGCGACGTAGGTATGGCGCTGATAAATAGTGAAATATCCGAGGCAATCGAACGGGCAGAGCAATGGAGGAATGTCTTCACCAACCGTTATTACATCGAGTTGTCTCGAACCGGGCACTTCGACGAAGACGAGTACATTGGTGCCGCGGTTGAGTTAGCGGAATCTAAGGGAATCCCCGTGGTGGCGACCAATAACGTCCGCTTTCTAGATACCCAAGATTTCGAAGCCCATGAAGCACGGGTGTGCATACAAGAAGGTCGAACGCTTGATGATCCGCGTCGCGAACGACGTTTTTCCGAACAACAATACCTCCGCTCCGCCCAGGAGATGGAAGCACTGTTTGCCGATATTCCTGAAGCAATAGAAAACTCCTATGAAATAAGTCGTCGTTGTAATTTGCTGATTAATCTCGATACCTATCACTTGCCGATTTATCCGGTACCCGAGGACACAACGCTTGAAGAACTACTGACTTCAACGGCTCACGAAGCGCTTGAAGATTATTTTCGGCAGGCGAGTTCAGGATCGGACGAGGTGGATCGCACCAAATACATCAATCGCTTAGATTACGAACTCCGTGTTATCAACGAAATGGGTTTCGCGGGCTATTTCTTGATCGTCATGGAGTTCGTCAACTGGGCGAAGCAACGCAAAATTCCTGTAGGTCCTGGTCGCGGTTCGGGTGCGGCATCGTTGGTGTCGTTCTGCCTGGGCATCACCGACATTGATCCTTTGCAATACGATCTCCTTTTTGAACGATTGTTGAATCCAGAACGTGTTTCGATGCCGGATCTCGACATTGATTTTTGTATGGAGCGACGCGACGAAGTTATCAATCACGTGGCCGAGCTGTACGGGACCGAGGCCGTTAGTCAAATAGCTACCTTTGGCACCATGGCTGCTAAAGCTGTGGTCAGGGATGTCGCCAGGGTACAAGGAAAGCCCTACGGACTTGCTGATCGATTGTCCAAAATGATCCCATTTGAAGTGGGCATGACGCTTGATAAGGCAGTGGCCCAGGAAGAGGAGCTTCGTGAATTCATCGATGAAAGTGATGACGTGGCTGAAATCATGGACATGGCGTACCCGTTAGAAGGTCTTGTACGTAACGTGGGAAGACACGCGGGGGGTGTCGTGATTGCCCCTTCAGCCCTTGAGTCCTACGTTCCACTCTACACAGAAACGATAGGGGCGGCGACCGTCTCCCAGTTCGATAAAGACGATGTAGAAAAAGTAGGTTTGGTCAAGTTCGACTTTCTAGGACTTAAAACGTTAACGATAATTGATTGGGCAGTAACCGATATTAATCGCTCTCGGCAGCGGAGCGGTGACGAACCCATCGATATTCGAGCGATTCCGCTAGACGACGCACCCACCTTTGAGTTCTTGAGATCGGCGGAAACGACGGCGATATTCCAACTTGAGTCGGAGGGGATGAAGGATCTGATTCGTCGGCTTTTACCGGACAACATCAATGACGTGATCGCACTCGTGGCGTTGTTCCGTCCAGGGCCGCTGCAGTCCGGAGCCGTCGATGACTACATTTCTCGAAAACACAGTAACGCCCCCGTTACCTATCCCCATGCACGGTTGGAATCGGTTTTGAGTACCACCTATGGCGTCATGCTTTATCAGGAAGACGTTATGAATGTTTCACAAGAACTGGCCGGCTTTAGCCTGGGTCAAGCCGATCTGCTGCGCAAAGCAATGGGCAAAAAGATCCCTGAAGAAATGGCGAAGATGCGGGCTACTTTCTTGGATGGCACTGCGGCGAACGAAGTGGATGAAATATTGGCAAATAATATTTTTGATCAAATGGAGAAATTTGCAGGCTATGCTTTCAACAAAGCCCACTCTGCTGCCTACGCCATGCTTTCATTTCAAACCGCGTGGCTCAAAACTCACTATCCCGCAGAGTTCATGGCGGCCGTTTTGTCAGCAGATATGCAGAATATCGATAAGGTGGTAACGCTTGTCGACGAGGCGTCACGAATGGGACTTCCTGTCAGTCCGCCGGACGTGAATAAAAGCGAGTTCAAGTTTAGGGCCGTCGAGGGGTCAATCGTATACGGGCTGGGCGCGGTAAGGGGTATAGGGGAGGGGCCAGTCGCGGCCATCACCAGCGAACGAAAAGAGGGTGATTTTGTCGATTTACAAAACTTTTGCAATCGTGTCGACGTACGTCGAGCCAATAAGAAAGTCATCGAGGCGCTAGTCCGGTCCGGCTCCATGGATAGCCTCGCCTCGTCAAACTCTGGGGTGGATCAAATTCGGGCTGAACTTTTGACTGGGATTCATGAGTCGATACAAGGGGCGGAACAAAGCGCTAGGGACCGTTCCCTTGGTATGCACGACATGTTTGGCGGTATTGAAGCCCCCGCTGCGGACATAACGTCGCGACATGTTCGGGCGATGGATACAAAGACAAGACTTGAAGGTGAAAAAGAGACGCTGGGACTCTATCTGACGGGGCATCCAATAGATGATTACATCGATGAAATTCGTACGTTTTGCCCTACAAAAATTGCTCATTTGCAAGCGGGACAGGGAGCTCGAACCATTACTGGACTGGTAGTTTCGAATCGATCGAGGCGCAGTAAGCGTGGCGAAGGTATGGCCTTTGTGGTTCTGGATGATCAAAGCGGTCGTGTTGAAGTAAGCGTGTTTGGCGACACGTATGCCGAACACCATCAAAAGCTAACAAAGGACGCGGTTCTTATTGTCGAAGGAACGGTGCAGCCGGACGAGTATTCTGGCGATCTAAAGATCCGTGCGGTAGCCGTTTACACGGTGGAGGAGGCCCGGCGACGGTTCCGTGGTCGAATTGAAATCGCGACATGCGAGCAAGAGATGGGTGGCGATTTCCCCGGTCGACTGCGCGAGAAACTCGAAGTTTACCGTGCGCAGGTTGATTCGTCCCAAGGTTGTGAGGTCACGATTGCGTATCGGAATGAAGAAGCGAGCGGGCGCGTAGTACTTGGAGACGACTGGCGGGTTCAACCGTCTGATCAATTGCTCGCTTCTTTGCGGGAGGAGTTCGGTGTATCTGCTGTCCACGTTCGTTACTCCACTTAATCTCTTTATACCCGTATTAGGCGAATGGATTTGAGTATGTCGCACGTAGCTGAGTGCTAAATCTTGGTGTCGAAGCTGAAGAGGTCCGTATATGCCTTGGTCTCCGAGGCGGCTTCCTCGGTGGATATGCAATCCGACAGTTGCTTTTGGGTCGCATATTCTGGAGGGCTCGATTCCACCGTATTGTTGAAGGCGGCTTTGGAGGTTTTTGGTCCCACGAGATGCAAGGCAGTTCACGTTAATCATGGGCTGAGCGAAAAGGCGGACGATTGGCAGTCTCATTGCCAAAAAGTTGCGTCCGAAATGGATCTTCCGATCGAAGTTTTTCGAGCTGAACTTGAGGTAGGTAATGAAGAGCTCGCGGGTCGTCGTTCACGATATGGAATTTGGAGTCAATTGATTAAGGGTGGAGATGTACTTGCCACAGCGCATCATGCGGACGATGTTGCCGAAACTCGTCTTTGGCAATTGTTTTCAGGTCGCAGTCCGATCGGAATCCCAGCCAATAGGCCGCTTGGGGAGGGCATGTTAGTACGGCCGTTCCTTGATCTAGAAAGGAAAGAGTTGGCGTTGTTTGCCAGAGGGCACCATCTTTCATGGATTGAGGACGACAGTAATTTGGACGAAACCTACGACCGTAATTGGATTCGACACAAGCTTATACCCTTCGTGGGGTCGCGCTTTAGTGATGTTGTGCACCATCTAAGGAGGTTGGATTGGCCGGAATTGCCGTTACGAGAAGCCGAGCCCTTAGGTCTAGACGACATTGGGTTAGATGAAAGGACGCTGCGTGGATGGCTATGGGCATACGGTATCGTCCCGACGAAAGGACAGCTTACCGAGGTACTTCGACAAATTGAGAACCCAGGGACGCGTTC
>CAJWCW010000059.1 GCA_913030615.1 uncultured Gammaproteobacteria bacterium
TACGGCGAAGGCATCGAATCGACAACGCCGCTCGAAAGTTGGTCGATGGGGAAAAGTTTGACGGCAACCTTGCTGGGGCTGCTTGTCCACGAAGGCGAATATACGTTGGACGAGCCCGCGCCCATCCCGGAATGGCAATCGGGAGACGACGCGCGAGCGTCGATCCGGATAGCCGATATTGTTCAAATGTCGAGCGGGTTGCGGTTTCGGGCCATGATGGATCCCGATTACGACCCGAGGGCGGGATATCCCGACCATTTGTATGTCTACACGGGCGGGGTCAACGCGTATCACTACGCCGCGACGCGTTCCCGGCAATGGCCCGCAGGCCAGGTCGGGCGATACCGCAATGGCGATCCGCTGCTGGCCAATTACCTAGTGCGATTAGCGGTTGAAGCGCGTGGCGAGAACTACCACGCCTTCCCCCAACGCGCGTTGTTTGACCAAATTGGTGTCCGCAATGCGGTCCTTGAAACCGATCCCTTTGGGAACTTTTTGCTGAACGGCTACGAGTTCATTAGCGGGCGCGATTGGGCGCGACTGGCTAATTTGTATCTGCAAGATGGCGTTGTGGCCGGGAAGCGGTTGTTGCCGGAAGGCTGGTCAGAATTTGTCAGCACGCCGGCGCCGGGCTGGGTCGCGGATGGTCGACCGATTTATGGGGGCTTTTTCTGGTTGAACCGTGGTCCACGGGCCACCAGGATGCCCGTTCCAGAAGATGCGTATTTTATGGCCGGTGCAGGTGGTCAGAAAACGATCATCGTCCCATCCCGCGATCTAGTGGTGGTGCGGATTGGCCACTTTTCGGGAGCGGCAAAATCCCAGATCTCGCTTGATCAAACACTTGCAGCGCTGATGGAGTTGGTTCCCGAACGGCGCTCGGCTTAGTCGGCAAATTGCGTCAGGTGGTAATCGGTATTGCCGAATTGCGATTCGATGACCAACAACCGTTTAAAGTAGTGTCCGATGGCTAATTCTTCGGTCATGCCCATCCCACCGTGCAATTGAACGGCGTTTTCGCCGATGAAACTCGCGGATTTACCGATCAAATGTTTGAGCGCGTGCGATGTTCGGGCGGCGGTGGGCGCGTCCTGGACCGCTTCTAGTGTGGCGCGGTAGAGCAGCGACTTGCATTGCTCGTACTCCATAAACATATCGACCATACGATGCTGTACGACCTGAAAATCAGACAACGGATGGTCAAACTGCTCGCGCTCCTGGGTGTAGTCCACGGTGCTCTTGTACAGAACCTCCATGCAGCCTAACGCCTCCGCAGAGAGCGCGAGAACGGCGTCGTGGGCTGCCGTTGCCAGCAGGTTAAAGTCACCAATAATCCGCTCGGCCGGAACGCGAACATTATCTAGCGACAGTTCGGACGCGCGGCCGCCATCGACCGTCGGGAAATGGTTACCGTCGAGATCGCCGCTGTCGATAAGCAACAACGCGATACCGTCTTTGTCCCGTTGCCCCCCTCCGGTTCTTGCTGACACGATGACGTGGGTTGCGGTGGCCGCGTTCGGGACCATGGATTTCTTGCCGTTGAGAACGTAGTGATCGCCGTCCTCCCGTGCGGTCGTGACAACGTCGTCTAGATCAAAACGTGATTGCTCTTCCGCGTGCGCGAGTGTCAAACGTACGTCCCCAGTGATGATGCCGGGCAACAACGAGGTCTTAAGCTCGTCGTTTGATGACCGTTTCAGGATGCCACCACCGAGAACGATATTGGCGAAATACGGCTCAACGACCAACCCGCGGCCGAACTGCTCCATGACGATCATGGTGTCGATTTGGTTACCACCAAAACCACCGTCCGATTCATCAAACGGTAGCGCTAACCATCCGAGTTCTGCCATCTGGGACCAGTTGTCGTCGCTATAACCTTGTGGACTGTCGACCAATTTTCGACGAGTGGCGAGATCGTAGTTTTCGTTAACGAAGCGTTCGACCGACTGTTGCAACAGTTGCTGTTCTTCAGAAATATCGAAATTCACGATCTCTTGAGCCCCAAGACGTTTTTCGCGATGACGTCCTTTTGCACTTCGCTGGCACCACCATAGATCGTGTTAGCACGACCCCCTAGGTAGCCCTGCATACCGCTGCGCGCGAATTTATGTCCCACGGGAACACCCCATGCAGCGGAGTAAATGCCGCCGGCTTCGACCGTTAGCTTCTGGATACGTTGTTGAATTTCGGTGCCTTTGAGTTTCAGAATCGAAGACTCGGGTCCTGGATCATCGCCCGAGGCCGCGGCCGCAAGACTTCTCAGCTCCGTGAATTCGACCGCCAACAGGTCAATTTCAAGTTCCGCAACTTTGCTTTTGAAAGCGGGGTCGTCCATGAGTGTGCGGTTGCCACGGCTCACGGACTGCGCCTGACGCTTTAAGTTCTCGAGAGCCACGATGGAGCGAGAAATACCGGCAAGTCCTGTCCGTTCGTGTTGCAGTAAACCCTTGGCGTACGTCCAGCCCTTGCCTTCTTCTCCGATGCGGTTTTCGACGGGGACCTTGACGTCGGTGATATGCACCATGTTGACACTATGGGCGCCACCGAGCGTGATGATGGGTGTGACTTCGATCCCGTCTTGTTTCATGGGGATGAGTAGGAACGTAATGCCTTCTTGCTTGATACCGGTGTCGTCCGTGCGTGTGAGGCAAAACATCCAGTCGGCCATGTGCGCCATCGTCGTCCACACTTTCGTGCCAGTGACGGTGTAGTGTGTGCCGTCATCGGATAGCACGGCCTTGGTTTTTAGCGAAGCGAGGTCGGATCCCGCTCCGGGTTCTGAATATCCTTGACACCAGTTGACGCTGCGCTCGCGGATGTCGGGCAAGAACCGGTCAATTTGTTCTTTGGAGCCATAATTCATGAGGATTGGGGCGAGCATGCCGATGCCGAACGGCATATCCCAAGGTAACGAGGCAGTCACGGTTTCCTGTTCCCAAATGTAGTGCTGCGTCGGCGACCAGCCGGGCCCGCCAAACTCGACCGGCCACTTGGGCACGTCCCAGCCGCCTTTTGCGGCCGCTTTCTTAAAATAATCCAGGCGCCATTGCGAGTAATCGGCGCCGGGTTTGGCCGTGTTTTCCTTAAGAAAGTCGCGGACTTCTTGTCGGAATTCGAAATCTTCAGGGCTTAGGTCTATTTCCATCCAGTCCGTCTCCGAAGCGCTAGGTCAAAAATGAGCTTAGAGAAATAATGGCTCGCGTACTAGGCCTTGGGTAGGCACTAAGGGTTTGTTGTCGCGACTTACTCGGTATGCATCAATGCTCGCAGGTGGGTCAACATATCGGGTGGGAGGGCGTTGTGCTGGTCACGACCCTCGGGGATTTCGTCCCATGGAGCTTTTGATTCGACGTTGATGTGGACTCCAATGTCCTCGTCGGGCTCTTGATCGAGTGTATTGATAGCGATGTTGATTAGACCGGGCATCGGCAGGCGAATATACAAGCGGCCGCCGCACGTGCCGCAAAAGCAACGAGCACCGTCGGGATTCTCGGGAAAATTAAATTCGCGAACGCTCGCTTCGCCCGACGTGATTGAAAATTGCGAAGCTGCGAGAAAGCCGGCGCTGTAAAACGCGGCTCCCGAGGCGCGCCGACAATTGCGACAGTGACAATGAACGATGTAATCGATATCGCCTTCGATTTGGTAAGTTACCGCACCGCAATAACACTGTCCCGTGGTCATGGCACTTGCCCCGTTGCGTTAGATCTTGGAGAGTAAAGTAACAAGCCGAGCGCACTGTCAACCCCAACAAAGGGAGCCTTCCTATGATTCTCGTGCAGATATCTGACACCCACGTGGATGCATCGAATTCACTCGTCTACGGGCGCTTTAACACGAATGCCGCGTTAGAGAAGGCCGTGACCGTGATTAACGCGATGGATCCTTTGCCGGATCTTGTCCTCCATACGGGCGACATTGCCTCGCGAGGTAACGTGGAGCGCTACGAACGTTTTCGGGAAATCGTCGAGCCGTTGCAGGTACCTATCGCACTTATTCCCGGGAACCACGATGAACGAGGTGCGCTCAGGCAAGTTTTTTCTGGTTCAACGATGCTGCCAACGGATGGCGAATTCTTGCAGTACGTGATCGATGACTTCCCCGTGCGTTTGATTTGTTGCGATTCCGTGATCGCCGACGAGACGCCGGGAGAGCTGTGCCCGGCCCGGCTTAACTGGTTGAGCGATCGTTTGGATGATGCTGGCGAGCAACCGACCATTGTGGCCCTGCATCACCCGCCATTTTACAGTGGCATGACCGGTACCTCGGCGAAAGGCCTACTGCGTGGAGGGTTGCAGTTCGCCGAACTCCTTAAGCAACACGCGCAAGTGGTTCGTGTACTTGCGGGCCATATTCACCGTCCGATCACGACCGGTTTTGGCGGCACGATTGCCTCCTCTGGGCCTACCACGTGCTACCCGTTTGGACTCGACATGGGGGCCGACAGGGTGCTCAATATCGTTCACGAACCCCCAGCGATTGCGATTCATCTTTGGCTTGAAGACGCGACGCCTACGGGTCCGGGATTGGTGTCGCATGTCCTACCGATCGGTGATTGGGAAGCGCCGATACCCTTATTGCGGGAAGGGAAACGGGTCGTTTAGTAGGTTTTTGTCGCCCAATTGACATCCCTTGCTTCCCGGCGATCGAGGCTTCGATGATGGTCGTTCAGATAAAAAACCGGCCATGCCCATAAGACATCCTTCAAAAACCGTTGTTTTCATCGGCATTGCCACGGCGTTTTCGTTGCTGGGGGACCAAGTTCTCTATTCGGTCTTGCCCGTCTACTTTGAAGAACTGGGTCTGGCACCGATCGAAGTCGGCCTCATTCTTTCGGTCAATCGTTGGATTCGGCTCATAACCAATCACTTTGCGCACCGAATGGCCGAGCGATTTCGATCCGATCTCTTGTTCGCTTGCGCGCTCTTGTTGGGCTCTCTCACAACCGCCATGTACGTCTTTACCTCCCTATTCACGGTACTTTTGGCGGCCCGATTAATCTGGGGCTTGGCTTGGTCCTTTATTCGGCACATTGGCGTGCTCGAAGTGATGCGGGATGTGCCAGCTGAGGTCTCGGGAAGAACCATGGGCGTGTACAACGGAATTTCGCGCCTGGGTTCCGTGACCGGGCTGTTGGGCGGTGCGTTCTTGGTCGACCTGGTGGGTTTTTCGACGGCATTGCCCGTTATCGCGTGCGTATCCTTGCTTGCGATCCCTATCGCGATGCGAGCGAAGCTTCCCGATCGTCCCTTGCTCGTCAGCGAATCGTCGGCAACGCTCGTGACGAGTGCGGACGCCCGTATATACGCTGTGATCGGGTTTATTCTAGGTGCCGTTGGACCGGGTCTTGTGATGGCCACCTTGGGCGCTGTTCTCGCGGAGCGTTTGGGGGCCTCGGCCTCAGCGATATCGGCGGCGACTCTGACTGGCGCGGTTCTTGCCGCGCGCTATGTACTCGATTCCCTAGCTGCCCCGTGGTTGGGAAGCCTATCGGATCGATTCGGCGTTAGAGCCACCGTCGTCGGGTTTACCTTATTCGGCGGCATGGCGTTGCTGCTGGCTGCGAGTGCTTACAGCGTCTACCTGGTAGCTGTATCAACCGTCCTGTTTTTTGCGTCCGGTACTGCCTTGCAGGCAGGGGTCACGGGTGCCGTAAGCCAGCGGGGCTCGAGGCCTTTTCGTGATTTCATCACGTGCATGGACTTTGGGGCTGCTACCGGGCCGTTGCTTGGATGGTGGTTACTGGGCGCGTTCGGTTTTGATGCTGCGGGAATCGCATTGGGTGGTGTTATGTACTTGGCGCTCGCTATTCTAGTCGTCAGCGCGCGTTCGAGGTTGTAGTTATAGGGCATGCTTGAACGGAGCCGGTGCGCGGCGCATTAATCGGCGTTGCCGGTCTAATTCGAGCTTCGCGAGGTCATCTACACCTTTCAGCATGCTATGTTGGGCCATGTAGTGGTACGGGTAGAAATGGGCATGCAGCTTGATGACAAAGTCGCCGTGGTGACCGGTGCGGGGCGGGGGATAGGTAAGGCAATCGCGGTCGCCTTCGCGGCAGCCGGTGCGAAAGTGGTCTGTGCAGCGCGCAGCAAAGAAGAAATCGATGCGGTGGCGCAAGAGATAGACGGTCTCGCAGTTCTATGTGACATGGCAGATGAGCAACAGATACGCGACTTGATCGATACCACGGTCGGTGAGCTCGGTCGGATCGATATTCTCGTTAACAATGCCGGTGCTGTCGCGCGATTGCCGGTACACGAATTACCCACGGCGGACTGGGACTACGTGCTGAACGTCAATTTGCGCGGTGTGTTCCTCTGCTCAAAATACGCGTTACCCACCATGCTCGAGCAGGGCAGTGGTTGCATCATCAATATATCTTCAGGCGCGGGCGTTGTGGGTCCAGCCAATCGATCGGCGTATGCCGCCTCAAAGCACGGCGTCATGGGATTTACCAAGACGCTCGTTGCTGAATACCTGATGCAAGGGATCCGGTCGCACGTTATTTTGCCAGATGCGACGGTATCGCAGATGCGAAGCGAAGGATTTCCAACCGAAGATCCGGATTCACTGATTCAAGCGGAAGACATAGCTGACGCGGCGGTATTCCTGGCCACCCAACCCGCGACGGCTCACACACTCGAGCTGCGCGTTAGCCAGGGTCTTCGCACCCGGACGCGCTGACCCTGAAGATCTTCCATGACGCGCACGCACGGGTTCTTGTTTGTGCCCTTAAGCAATTAATGTCGGTTGGAGGCGTATCCCAGCGATTCACCCCATGGCGACGTAATCAAACCGGTTGCAGCCATGGCGCGCATTTCCTGATTCAGTAATCGATTCTGTTTACAACGTTCGTCTTCACTACGAAACGGGCCCGGAACGACAGCCTGCATAGGTCGGGTTGTCTTGAATCCCAAGCTGTTGGTTTGTAGTGCCCTCAGTACGGCGAGCTCGACCAGTGAATAGGGGTCACCAACCGCACGATCGAATTGCATCGGGTCGTTCAATACCAACGCGTCATTGGCAATAAAACGTGGACGATCAGAAGTGTTCTCACTTACCCGATGAAGGATGTATGGGTGCAATAGCACCATGTCCCCCGGTTCGCCCGTAAGCTCCTCGAAGCGAGAACATTGTTCGATGAGATTTGGAATAACGTAACCGCTTCCCTGTACGCTATCGGCGTGTAAACCCTCGGGATGCTTTGCTAAGAGGCGTGCAACCGGGCCAATGGAATCGGTCGCAATAAACGTACCACCGCTTTGCGGAAGAATGTTGCTGTATATGGGAACCGTAAGAAGACCCTGTTCGGGCGAGTTCAGAAAATGGCGAAAGTGCCAACCGTCTTTATGCCAGCCAGGCTGTCGGGGTTTCGGAGGATGCCAGCCGGTCCCAGTACCGAGATTGGCTATGGCCGCATCACTCCACGCGAGATCGACGCCATTTCTTGGTAGACGTACGCGACCACCAACGGCATCTGCCTGAGCCTGGAACGCGCGAGGTGCTTGGGTTTCAAGTTGAAAATGAGCGTCACTTCCGGTGGTACGAACATAGCCATGCATACCGTGTGGGCCAAAAAAAGATCTATCCCAGCTGGTGGGATCGTCTTTAGTTATTTGGTGACGTGTCTTGAGATCTAACCACGCCTGCTTCCGAACACTTTCTGCAATATCGGTCGAGAACGCCGCCTTAACGACGACGTAACCTTTATCAACGAAATGCGCCGCCTCGCTCCGGGAAAGCTCGTGGAATTTGGAGATCGACTCTTCAAATGTCGCGTCGAACGCGGATTGATCAAATACCTGGATGGTGCGATTCCCTCCGTAGCGGGCTGCGACTTAACGTTTGTCCTCAGGCGGCATATTATTTCACGCGAATAGCGAATCAACACACCGGACAACATGGCACACGCTGACCACTTATCCGACGAAGAAAAAGCTCAACTCGTTCGCGACGGTTTCGTGATCCTGAGAAACGCTGTGTCCCGAGACTTAAGGGAACGGGCCAAACGTGTCATCAACGAAAATCCGCAAATGATCGTTCATGGCGACAACGATGCGATCAACGGTCTCTACAACGACTCGATTCTTGCGGCGCTACTCGACGAAGCCATGGGGCCGCACACGCGCCCGATCAATGCCCAGGTGGCAGTGACGATGCCCCATTACGCGGACGCAGTGGTGCGAACGCCGATCGACGTTAACAACGTATATGCACCAGGCGCTCACGTCGATGGAGGTTGGGCGGGACTCTGTCCGGTGGCGCAAAGCGAGATTCTTGCATCGGGGCAGTCCTTACACTCATGGGGCTCTGACGGTGACCCTCAGTCGATGGGTCCTGCGGGGCACGCACCACTTTGGCAGAACCGTGAACGTACCGTGGCGATCGGTAGCTACACCGCATTGGTTGCCGTTTGTCTGAATGATCAGACTCGACCCGGTAAGGGTCAGTTTTCAGTTCGACGAGGCGCCCACGAAGCGGTGGAAGCGTTTTTTCGTGGGCAGAGGGATGAGGGAGGACCTATTGGTGGTGGTGGCCCGCGCTGGCCGCGTCTGATCGCAGCCGATGATGATCGTGCAGTGGCCGGAATGATGCCTCGTGCCATGGTCGACACGTATCCAGAGACACGTTTTGAGGACGAGGATTGGCCGTGGCCAGAATTGACCCCGACGCTCATGGCTGAAGGGGATGCTGTTCTTGCGCTACACGCCTTGCCGCACACGGCGACGCCAAATCTCAGCGACGATCCACGAATGAATGTGTTTTTTCGGATCCGACGTTTGCGTCCTGAAAATCCTTACGAAGGCGATCCGCGCATCGGTTGGGGAGTGTCTGATCACCCCGACCGGGCATTGAACGGGGATTTCCTCGAGTATCCGGCGAATTACGACCCCTACCAGACCTCGGTCGACAAGATGTGCGACCACTGGAGCGAGTGGCGTGGCATGCAAGACGTTGTGACCGAGATAAGGCCGATGTTGGCCATCGCGTAGCGTGGATGAAAAAGTTGGCTAGAGAGCGACTAGGTCGTGAATTGGCTCGACTAGAAACCAACCGCCGATCAACATCAAAACGACCCCCATGGCGTTGATGGCACGACCCAGAAAATTTCGAGTAAAGCGGCCCGAATATCGTCTGATGAGCAACAACAGCAGCGAAAACCAGGCGACGATTCCAACGATCACGCCAATTGCAAAAGCTATCGACGCCCCTGCTCCTTCACCCACAAACCCGATACCGAAGAGCGCGGCCGTCGCGGCAGACCACGTAACCAATAACGTAGGGTTCAAAATCGAGACGCTAAATCCTAGCGCCAAAGCCCGAGCGTGGCGGGGTTTGGACGTTTTCTCTAGGCCCACCGTCAATTCGCGTCGAGTCAGCACGATACCCACACCAATGAACAAGAAACCGATCACCGCGTTAGAAGCCAACAAGATGGAAGGGTAGCGCTCAAGCAGCGTACCCACGCCCCAAAACGCTGCATAGGCGTATATGGATTCAGCCAATGCGGCACCCAGTGACAGGGAGATCCCGGTTCGAAATCGGCCTTCCAAGCCATAAGCAAACACCAACACCGCGATGGGACCGGCCAACGGAACAGAGCCGAAAAAACCAAGGGCAAACCCAATCAGAAGAACGACAACCACGAGCGAATTATGTCGTAACGCAGACCGAGGCGAACCTAACTAAACGAGCGGCGCTTCACAGGATGGCTTTCACGGCGGGCGGTAGCGAGTTCCACTCGTTTTCAGGGATGCCGAGGTGCTCGCCCTCCCAGGGCCTTAGCCAAGAGCAGTTGTAGAGCAAGTTAAGCGCGCGGCGTGATTGGTCCGTCGTGTAATTGGGACCGTGTCCGTGCCAAAGAGCGCCGTTGAATAGCACGATGGATCCGGATTCCATGGTGACGGTAACGTGCTCGGCGTTAGTTGGTAGTTGGTCGCTCCAGGTATGACTGCCGGGGACCACCCACGTGCCGCCCGTTTCATCGTTGAACGGATCCAGGGCTAGAAGAGAATTGACGATAAGCGGTGGATGCGGATGCGGAATCGGGTAGTTGTCATCGCGATGCAACGCGCGAATGTCTTCGCCTGGTTGAACGTCCTTGATCATGGCGGTGCCGAGCTGGGCGCCTTGTTTCGAGCTGTAGTACGCCGCGCGACCGTGAGGGTGTAGAACGCCGTTGACGACTGCCGTGACGGTTGCGTTCGCGGCAATGTCGTCGAACTCGCGAGTTTTCGCGAAAAGGCCCTTGCACATTCGCCCGTCTATCTGCGTCCCGTTCAAACCCTTGGCCGGGATCGTGTGGAGGAGTTTTTCCGCGTCTTGTTGCGCTTTGATAAGGCGAGATGGCGAGATGATTCCGGGGATGATCGTATAGCCAACGTCCTCAATTTCTTGGATGGCTTGATCCGTTGTATTCATCCGCTGCCTCGCGTACTGCCCAGGACTTATGTTACTTCGAAAGGCGTGTGGCTGGATTGTCAGCATGCTTGTAAGTACGTCGTCGAGTCTCTAACCAGGGCGACTAGCGAGAGTTGTTAGTATCGTTGGTAATGATCGATCGAGAGGGTAGTGATGAGTGGATTGACTTTGGGGAAGGCACCTACCCAAGAACACCTACAAACGTTCGAGGATCGAGGCTTTGTCGTCATCGATGACGTGCTCTCCATTGACGAACTTGACCGATACGGCGAGTCGGTTGACGAAGCCGTTACGAAACGAACGCGATGGGACAAACGCAAGCTCAAGGATCGATCCCTCTATGAGCAATCGTTTCGCCAATGCATCAACCTTTGGGAGGATGCGCCCGACGTACGACCGCTCACATTCCATCCGAGGATCGGGCGGACCGCAGCCGCACTTATACGCGCAGAAGCTGTCCGTATCTGGCACGACCAAGCGCTGTACAAGGAGTCGGACGGGCGCGAAACGGACCCGCACCTCGACCATGACTACTGGGCGATCGAAGAGCCGCGCACGATCACCGCTTGGATTCCTTTTGACGGCTCGACCGAAACCACAGGAGCGATGGGCTACGTGCCTGGTTCGCACAAATTCGATATCACGAAGATTGCCAATATCTTTACGGGGCGCGGCTTTGACCTTGAGGACGGTGATGAGGCTCGTGGCGTCGCGCCTGAGTTCATTAACGTCCCCCGCGGATCGGTAGCTTTTCATCACGGGCGCACGATTCACCTCGCGCACCCCAACCAAAGCGATCAGACCCGGCGGGTCCACACCGTCATATTCTTTGCAGACGGCTGCACACGCAGGGATGCTAAACACCCTTCGGTCGATCGCATGGACATCCCGGTCGGTGCGCCGATTCGGGGGCCCGTGACGCCGATCGCATGGCCCTTGCAGGACGGGCGTTTCCCCGACCCGCCGCCCCTACCAGATCCCCTACGTCCGGGTTGGCCTGGCTGGCCAAAGATGTTGCCGGATTGGGAACCAAACAACGTGTCCTGAGGAAGATAATAACCACCTGCTGCTTCCCAAGAGATTCGATGATCGCAGCGGTGTCCTCTCGCGAGCGTGACCGTCGTGGTGATACTTGTTGTTTGCGCCGTGTTCTAAATTTGCAGATCGAACGTAAAACCCGAAAGGAGGGCCGAGGTCGACGAAAAGTCATCGAGGCCGCACGTTACGGACTGGCCGTAAAAAATTACGACGGCTAATATGAACGACGTCGATCTCTTGGGGAGGAGCGACGGGCGTGGGTTGGTAGCCGTCAGCGTCTCAAGTAATTAACGGGGTGATTTTGTGAAGCAATTTGAAGGCAAGACGGCGGTAGTGACTGGGGCCGCAAGTGGTATCGGTTTCGGTTTAGCGGAGCGATTTGCGCAAGAGAATATGCAGGTTGTCATGGCCGATGTGGAAGAAGAAGCGCTGGAAAAGGCGGTGGAGCGCTTGGAACAACACCAGCACCGAGTGACCGGTGTCCGGGCGGACGTCTTGGTGAAAGAGTCCATCGAGGAACTTTTTGCCAAAGCGCAGGAACAGTACGGAAATATTCATATCTTATGCAACAACGCTGGAATCGGAGCTTTTTCGGGAAATAGGGCCATTTGGGAGGTCGAGAAGTCAGACTGGAACTGGACCCTGGGAGTCAATTTCTATGGGGTTCTTTATGGCATCCAGACCTTCCTGCCTCATATGCAAGAGCATGGCGAAGAAGGGCACGTGGTGACGACGGCTTCTTTAGCTGGTCTGATGCGGGGTGCTGGTACTTACGGGGTGAGTAAGCACGCCGTACGCGCGCTAGCCGAATCGCTAAACGCGGATTTAGTCGCTCGGGGTTCGAAGATTGGTTCCTCGGTTTTGTGCCCTGGATTCGTCAATACAAATATTGGCAATGCCGAGAGAAATCGACCTGCGAATCTGCAAAAGACCGATGTGCCAGACGTTGATGACGAGGCATTTGCTCCGTTCGCAGCGTTGCTCAAGAATGGAAAGGCCCCGAGTGAAGTCGCGGACATAGTGATCAATGCCATTAAAGACAACGTGTTTTACATTCTCCCGCATCCGGCCTGGGACGATACGATTCGAGAGCATTTCGACGAGATACTCTCGAGAAAAGAGCTGCGGCCGCCAGGGGTGCCAACTTTTATGACGCCAAGGGAAGACGGGGAGAAGTACTAACAGCTGGTGATCCAATGGTCATCAGGGAATGTGAGAATAAGTGCGCATAACGGATAATTAATCAAGGAGGCGCTATCGTGAATAAAGTTGAAATTAACGAAAAAATCAAACAAGGCGAGAAGTCACAAGCCGTACGCAAGAAACTAGTCGAGAGAACGCGCGAATCGGAGAAGGTTGCTCGCGATGGAAAAATGTCGCTTGCGCAGGAAGTTGTTCAAACCGTTGATTTGCCCCATCCGATATACATTGATTCAGCGGAAGGTCCCTATCTCACCGACATTGATGGTAATCAATATATCGATTTAACCGGAGGGTTCGGCCCCCATGTCCTCGGCAATAAACCGGAAGTCGTTGAACGAGCCCTACAAAGCCAAATTGAAAAGGGCTGGCACTTTGGTATTCCAAGCGCGGGCCAAAAACAATTATCGGCGCTCATTAAAGAGGCGGACGCTTGCGTAGACCAAGTGGCGTTTTGCAATTCTGGCACGGAGGCAACCATGTACGCATTTCGTGCTGCAAGGGCGTTTTCTGGCAAACAGGTCGTGGCACTCTTCGATGGTTCTTACCACGGCGTACACGATTATGCGCTGGTCAAAGCCGATATGAAGAGCGATCGATCTCGTCCTAGCCCAACAACGCTTGGCACTGGCGTTCCAAACGTCGTCGCGGATGACCTTATGCTGATGTTGCCGTATCGCGACGAGACCGCCTTTGATTTGATTCGAGAACACAAGGATGAATTGGCCGTGGTCGTCATCGAACCCGTTCAAAGCTCAAATCCGAGACTCGATAATCAGGATTTTTTCAATAAGTTAAGAGAAGTGTGCACAGAGTGCGGCGTGTTGTTGATGTTTGACGAGGTGATTACCGGGTTCCGTATCGCCTACGGTGGTTGTAAGGAGTACTACGGTATTGAGCCAGACCTTGTCACGTACGGGAAAGCAGTAGGAGGAGGCTTACCCATTGGTGCAGTCGGTGGCAGAAAGAACATCATGGACACATTCTCTGGTGCCGATGGTGCGCCTTTCATATTTACTGGCGGAACGTTCAGTGGGAATCCGCTCACCATGGGCGCTGGCCTCGCGGCACTCGAATATATGAACGAAAACAAGGAAGACATATATCCCTACCTGAAAAAGCAGGGCGATAGGCTAAGCCAGGACGTTAATCAATTCTGTAAATCGGAAAACATACCAGCCAAGTTAATGAACGCGGCGTCCATGTTTGTTTTGGGCTTTGGCTCAAACGAAATTAACTCTTCCAGAGACATCGATAGCAGTCTGCGAATTGTCGAGCGAGAATTTTATTTACACTTGCTCGGCCATGACGTCATTGTGCCAGGCATCCATCTGGCCTTCCTATCATGGGCGCACACGGAAGCAGTCGTTGACAAAGTCATCGATGCTTTCCAACTTTCATTTATGGACCTCCGGCATGACGGATTGATCTAATTTCAGCACACTAAAAAGTCGATGTGCGGAAATCCATGAAGGAAGAATCAGGAACGACAACAACGACAAGACAATAGGATAGGCATACTGAATACGTTAGGTCGTGCATGCACGGACCATACTGCAACAAAGAAAGACCCTCATTTGAAAATCGATACATGCATGTGTATACGTGATGTTTTCCAAATGAACCGCTGAGCAGAGTTATGCAACCCATTAATTACGTCGACGAACTAAATAGTCATTACGGCTCCTTGGGCTTTCCTCCTTACCAATGGACTGTCAACCAAACAGCCCCCCTGGTGCGGCTCGATAAACCGTTAGAAAAATGTACCGTAAGCCTATTGACCTCGGGAGGCATCTCGCATTGTTCGCTGCCAGGATTTGACCCCAATGCCCGCAACGACCATCGCTTGGATACGGTAAAAAACGATGCGGATTCAGGCGATTTCGACATTAATGACAGTTACTACGATCACGCAGATGCCGAAGCAGATCTAAACTGTGTCTTTCCTATTGATCGACTACGGGAGCTCGCGCAAGACGGTACGATTGGTGGAGTCGCCGCTCGGTTCTGGAGCGGATTTATGGGGCGGATATACAACCGAACCAAAGTCCTTGAAGAATCCGCGCCGGCATTTGTCGAGAAACTAAAGGAGGACGGCGTAGATATTCTTATCGCCGCCCCTGCATGACCTCTCGACCACCAAACCGTGGGTTTGGTATGTAGAGTTACAGAGGAAGCGGGTATCGCCACCGTTTGTCTATCCACGGGTCGTGATTTAACCGCCCAGGTAAGGCCTCCACGCAGCTTGTTCGTCAATTACCCGATGGGAAACAACTTTGGTGGTCCATCTGACTTGGACTTGCAAACTCGAATACTACGGCGTGCGTTGTCGATGATCCACGATGTGGAC
>CAJWCW010000060.1 GCA_913030615.1 uncultured Gammaproteobacteria bacterium
CGCCGTGAGAGACCATGTAGATATTGGGCATCGAATCGCGTCCCCATGGGTTTTTTGTAGTTCTGTTGGTGTTGTCCATTAACTTAACGGCCGAGCATTGAGCGCTAGGAACCGATCTAATTTGCACTGGGAAAGATGGGCGAATCAAGGTTAAATAGTTCGCTTCGCTGGTTGGACGTCACGGCCCGAATCAATGGACCGTGTGCCTGTGGATGACTGAAGGTGTAGTTATGAATATTCCCGACGCTGGGCTGTCGCCTGATATGACGCCGGACGCGTCCGTAAATGTCGGTGAGGCATTCGGAATCGATCAAGACTTCTCCGTGCCGGCCTTCGGTGAACGTAGCGAACACGTTCCGTTGATCGACGATGACTACGTTTTTGACCCTGATACTACGCTCGCAATTCTTGCCGGGTTCACCCACAACCGGCGGACTATGATCCAGGGATATCATGGCACGGGGAAATCAACTCATATCGAACAAGTAGCTGCACGCCTAAATTGGCCGTGCATTAGAGTCAATCTGGACAGCCACATCAGTCGCATCGATTTGATTGGGAAAGACGCCATCGTGATTGAAGATGGCAAACAAATTACAGCTTTCCGCGAAGGTATTTTACCGTGGGCCTTGCAGCATCCGACCGCATTGGTTTTTGATGAATACGATGCAGGACGTCCGGACGTCATGTTCGTTATTCAGCGGGTTCTTGAAGTTGAAGGAAAGCTCACCTTATTGGACCAGAACCGAGTCATTACGCCTCATCCGTGTTTTCGACTCTTTTCGACGACGAATACGGTCGGGCTCGGCGACACCACGGGCCTCTATCACGGAACGCAACAAATCAACCAGGGTCAAATGGATCGCTGGAACATCGTTACCACGTTAAATTATTTGCCGCATGATATGGAAGTTGAGATTGTTTATGGCAAAGCGAAGGGCTGGCAGGCCATTACGGATGGGCGGCAAACCATTTCAAGTATGGTCAGTGTGGCCGACTTGACCAGAAAGGGCTTTATCAACGGGGACATTTCTATCGTGATGTCGCCACGTACCGTGCTCAACTGGGCAGAGAACGCCGAGATATTTAGTGACGTCGGGTTCGGTTTTCGCGTTACGTTCCTGAACAAGTGCGATGAACTTGAGCGACCTATCATTGCTGAGTATTACCAACGATGTATGGGCGAAGACTTGGGCGATGCCAGTAAGGGCATCACGCTAACAAAATAGATCTGGTTCCATGAACGAAGAAGATCACCCGCTTGAACCGTTCAAACGGGCGACCGTCGCGACCATGCGTGCGCTTGCCGAAAACGATGAGCTCGAGGTCACCTTCGGGAAGGGGGCCGTTACGGTCCGTGGTCATTCGGTTGAGGTACCCTTGCCCACGGTTGGGTGTTCCGAACAAGAACTTAACGCGATACGCGGAATGGGTGACGAAGTAGCGCTCAAACTTCGATATCACGACACTGTCGCCCACCGTACCCGCACGCCCAAAGCCGGGCCGGCTCAGGAGTTGTTCGAGTGGGTCGAAGACGCGCGCATTGCGTCGATTGGGACGTTGCGGATGGAGGGCGTGGCACGAAACTTAGATGCCAACCTGGACGCGCTTTGTAAGCAGCAGGCGTTCGACTTAATCACCGCCGAGGGTGAAGCGCCGCTTGGCATCGCGGTCGGTCTACTGGTGCGGCAGCGATTGACCGGTCGACAGTTGCCTGCATCGGCAGAAAACGTGGTTCGTTTCTGGCGTGATTACATCGAGGAGCGGGCCGGGGACGATATCGAGTCGCTCCGCGGCTGCCTGCATGATCAGATCTCTTTTGCCGATCGTTGTCGAAACATCATGGTTGACCTGGGTCTGGCTTCGGAGCTGGATGATCCTCCCGAACTCGAAGACAACGATCAAGACACAGAAAATACCGATGAAAATCAGGACCCGGACGCCGAATACGCGCCCGAGGACGTGGTGCTTGACGACGATGCGATGGCGGAAGAAGACGCTGACGGTGAGTCCACGGTGGTCGAGATGGATGCCGATATGGACATGAATGATCTTGGGGCTGAAGCGGACCCGGATGAATCACCAAATTTCTCGCCAGACGAGTCGGGTCGAATAAGGGTAGACGTCAACTACGCCTCGTTTACCGAGGAATTCGATGAAGTCATAAAAGCGGAGGATCTGTGCGAAAGCGAAGAACTAGCGCGACTTCGAGCGCTACTTGACCAGCAGCTGATCCCGCTCCAACACACGACGTCGAAGCTTGCGAACCGCCTTCAACGGCGATTGTTGGCAAAACAAAATCGAACTTGGGAGTTCGACTTGGAGGAAGGCCTTCTTGACGCGGGCAGACTCGCGCAGGTGGTCGTTGACCCGCTCAACCCGCTCGCGTTTAAGCAAGAACGAGAGATGAATTTTCGCGATACCGTTGTCACGATGTTGATTGATAGTTCGGGGTCAATGCGCGGTCGTTCGATCACCATTGCTTCCATGTGTGCTGACATTCTCGGTAGGACCCTAGAGCGATGTTCCGTGGGCGTAGAGATTTTGGGATTTACGACGCGCGCGTGGCGGGGTGGGCAATCCAGAGAAGAGTGGATTAATGCCGGAAAACCCTCGAATCCCGGACGGCTAAATGATCTGCGGCACATCATTTACAAAGGCGCTGACGATTCCTGGCGGCGGTCTCGACGTAACCTAGGCCTTATGATGCGAGAGGAATTGTTAAAGGAAAATATCGACGGAGAGGCCCTTATCTGGGCACACAACCGTCTCGTCACGCGAACGGAAGAACGCAAGGTTCTGATGGTGATTTCGGATGGTCTACCGGTCGATAACTCCACGTTACTGGTGAATCCAAGTAGCTATCTTGAGCAACATCTGAAGTACGCGATCGATACGATCGAAAGTCAGTCAGAGGTCGAACTCATTGCGATTGGTATTGGGCATGACGTAACTCACCACTACCGACGAGCGGTCACGATCACAGATGCGGAACAACTTGGCGGCGCGATTACGGAGCAGTTGGCTTCTCTTTTTGATGTGACGACGTAGACCGGTGCGTTGGATAACGCTATTTATGGTCGGATTCAACGCTGCCGCGCTGCACGCGGATACGGTGCGGATCGCATTTGGTTCCTGCGCGGACGCCAACCAGCCCGATCACCCGATCTGGAATGCGCTATACCAGGCTGAGCCTGACGCGTTGTTGATGATTGGAGACAATGTCTACGCCGATTCACCCGAATTTCGATCCAGCCCTAGCCGGGAGGGCTTGGAAACTGAATACGCGAAACTGGCGGCGGCCCCTTCATTCCAGCGACTTCGTGATGTCGTTCCAATCTATGCCACGTGGGATGATCACGACTACGGTTTAAACGACGGTGGTAAGGAATTCACGCTAAAGGACGTTTCGCAACAAGTTTTTTTTGATTTTTGGCGTGTCCCCTCGGATCGTCCCGAGCGCAAGACTCCTGGAATTTACGCGGAACGGTGGCTCAACAAAGCAGGACTTAAAATACAGGTTCTGCTACTGGACACGCGGTACTTCCGCTCCGCGCTAACCGTAGACCCGCCGGATGGTCGTTGTCCCGTCCGTAACTATGGAACTAGCCTGGCCGATGAAGCGACAATCTTAGGACGTGCGCAGTGGCAGTGGTTGAAGGAGCGCCTACGGGAGCCGGCCGACGTGCGTGTCATAGCTTCCAGCGTTCAAGTCATCTCCGACGAGCATTGTTGGGAGCGCTGGGGCGTTTTTCCAAAAGAGCGCGCGCGCCTCTTTCGCATGATCGCTAGGTCCGGTGCGCGTAATGTTTTTCTTGTATCGGGGGATCGACATCTGGGGGAAATATCCAAACTTTCCGGGGATGGCGATTTCGGGCTCGACTATCCTTTGTACGACGTTACCTCGAGTCCACTAAGTGCCCGGTCAGGTTTCGGTAAAGGAGAGATAAACGGCTATCGGGTGGGTCAAGACAACGTCCGAGTCAGCAATTTCGGCGTGATAGAGATAGACACGGTCAAGAAGCAAGCCCTTCTTAGCCTCCGCGACCGCGCGGGTGAAACGCTCGTTCACACGAGCGTTTTTCTGCGGTGATGATGGTTTTTCGGGTTCAGCCAACGACCTCAAAACGCTGTATGTCGGGACGGCCGGCCATCAGACCCGCGAACTTGGCGCCTGCAGCTTTGAAGTGATCACTCGAACCGTGCGCGGCAAGAGCTTCTTCATCGGAATACAGTTCCATCACGGCGTAGCCATCGTCATTTTTGACTAGCGTATACAGTTGATTACCCGGTTCGTTAGCCCGCACTTGCGCCGCTAGCTCTAGCATTACTGTTTCGAACTCGGATTCCTTACCTTCGGCGACATTGAGTCTTGCTAATAACGCAATCATATGATCTTCCTTCCAAACGATGGGGCAGAATACCTATCTCATGAACCGAAACAAACTATTAACAATGCTCCACGCATACAGGCGTCGATTTCCGACGGAGAGGACGACTGAGAGGTTCCAATCGTTTGTTGTTGCTCAACCGCGTTGTTTTGAAAGGAACTGTTGGTGCGATGGACATGTGACGGCGTCCTCCCTCGTGCTGAACGAACCGCGCACTCACACTTTGCTTACACAGCACGCGAAACTAAGAAAGTGGTTGCAGTTGGGTGGACACTGCGACGGTGATTTCAACCCATTACGAGTGGCCCAACGTGAAGCGATGGAGGAATCTGGCCTGGACGTAATTCCTATCATGAAAGACGTGTTTGATCTTGATATTCACGAGATTCCGGTCCGTGGCGATGAGCCGGTTCATTATCACTATGACGTGCGCTTTGCGCTGCAGATTAGTGGGTCCGACGCATATCGGATAAGTGGTGAGTCGCTTGA
Organism: uncultured Gammaproteobacteria bacterium; assembly: GCA_913030615.1. Taxonomy (GTDB): domain Bacteria; phylum Pseudomonadota; class Gammaproteobacteria; order Pseudomonadales; family Azotimanducaceae; genus UBA11889. The sequence goes on from CAJWCW010000060.1 coordinate 4,881, forward strand.
TCTTCGATGGGTACTGTTAGATGAGGTGCCGAAGTACAACAGCGAAGAATCGATCCTGCGTATGATCCACAAGATTAGAACCATAGCGCGTTAAAGGAGATCCTGGTGTTACCCGACCCGCGTGAATTTGATGATTTGTTGTTTGACCCAGAAATGGGCCACGTGGTCAGAGAACCGACCGGGAAGGGTTACGGATATTGGGTCGGAGGGCACAAGGCCTTTTACGATCAAGCAAGCAAACAGTTTGTTATTTTCTATCGTGAGCGTACCCCATTGGAGACCGGCCGCGGCGGACGTTGCGCGGTTGCCGTAGGCAACGATGGCATTACCTTCGAAGAGGTTTGGTCGGCCGATAAGGAGGCATTCGCCGCGTCGTCGATCGAAGTCGGCAACCCCATTCGTTCGCCGGAAGGTGATTGGCGGCTTTATATTAGTTACGAGGTCGCTGGCGCTCGATACTGGCGCATCGACCTGGTTACGGGAAATAGCTTGGAAAACCTCAACGTCCAAGGGCGACGCACGGTCTTTCAACCTTCCGATTTCGGCTTCGGGTCGTTAAAAGATCCGGTGGTATATCTGCGCGATGGACGTTGGTGGGTCTATCTTGCGGGACCAGCGCGCGAGCGGATTCCCCGAACGGCGGAAAAGATTTTCGCGAGTCCTCTTGATGCCACGTTATTGGGTCGCTCGGACGATGGCTTGTATTTTCCTGAGTTGGAATGGGCCTTTGAGGCACCGGGTTCAGATACATGGCACGGGCGACGTGCGCGGATTAACTCGGTCATCTCCACGGATAACGGTTGGCTCGCGTTGTACGACGGCGGCCGGACTTTCTATGACACGTACGAAGAGTGGTGCGGGTTGGCCTGGAGCGACGACGGTGTCCGGTTTGAGCGCTTGGAGCAGGAAGAACCATGGGTGCGTTCACCCTACGGTTGCGTTCGCTACGTGTTCGCCCTTGAGCGGCCGAGCGCAATCTATTTTTACTACGAATTTACGCGAGTCGATGGGTCGCATGACTTGCGTGTTTCGGTGGTGAATCGTTGAGTTTGTGGATCGAATTGGTTGTGCTAATTATTCGTAGAGATGGCACGCGACTAAACGTTTGTCATCCTCATGGCTGACGATCCGTAACACTGGGTTCACGTCGTGACAAATGGCCATCGCATGAGGACAACGATTAGCGAATCGACACCCTGTGGGTATGTCCAGTTGGGAGGGAATTTCGCCGATGCTCTGCACTTTCTGCCGCGAACGCTCTTGGTTGGGGTCGGGTTCGGGATTTGAACCGATAAGAAGTTCCGTGTACGGATGTTTCGGGTCGAAGAAGATACGGTCTGACCGGCCGATTTCGACCAGAGAACCCAGATACATCACAGCCATCCGGTCGGATACATAACGCACCATCGAGAGATCATGAGCGATGAAGAGTAGCGTCAAACCAAGGGAACGTTTCAACTCCACCAATAAGTCCACGATTTGCGCCTGAACCGACACGTCGAGCGCGGAGATCGGCTCATCACAAACGACGAAATCGGGTTCGAGGATCAACGCTCGGGCGATCCCGATTCGCTGCCTTTGTCCTCCGGAGAATTCATGAGGATATCGACCTAGATGGTCAGTATTTAGCCCGACTTTGACCAACCACTCTTCTATTCGCTTGGCTATGTCGGATTTATTCAAATCGCTGTGTAACCGCAATGCTTCGCCAATAATTTCGCCCGCAGTCATTCTGGGATTTAGGGATGAATAGGGATCCTGGAAGATCATCTGCATGGATCGCGCGTATCGGTGAAAATCTTTGGCCCGGTAGACGGTGGGCAGTTTGGAACCCTTATAGAAAATTTTGCCCGCCGTTTTCCTGTCGAGTCCCAGGAGAGTTCTACCGAGTGTTGATTTTCCAGAGCCGCTTTCGCCGACGAGACCAACGATCTCTCCAGCTTCGATGGATAGGGAGACATCGTCGACGGCGCGAATTTTATGGCGTCCTCGGTCGAAGTGTTTGGTCAAGTTACGAATATCGATTAAGGGTTTATTCACGGCCGATAAATCTGCGTAACTTGTTGCAGACAGTCTTTATGGTGTAGCCAGCAACGCGATTGATGCTCACGATCGACGTCAAACACAATGGGAGGCGTCGCTTCGCATACTTCCATGGCGTATGGGCATCGAGTGTAGTAACCGCATCCAGCTGGCGCATCGAATAAATCGGGGGGCGTACCTTGAATGGGCGTAAGCTTTTGTACTGCCCCTCGCCGATTCGTTGGCATCGCCGATTTGAGCCCCACCGTATAAGGATGGGCAGAACGATAAAAAATGTCGTCGACTGCACCGCGTTCAACGACCTCGCCCGCGTACATCACGGCGACGTCATTTGCCATTCTCGCTACAACACCTAGGTCGTGCGTAATCAAGATTATGGCCATGTTGTTCGTGCGTTGAAGGTCGACCATTAGGTCAAGAATTTGAGATTGAATCGTGACGTCGAGCGCGGTGGTGGGTTCGTCGGCGATGAGTACAGATGGTTCGCAGGCGATTGCCATGGCGATCATCGACCGTTGAAGCATTCCGCCTGAAAATTCGAACGGATATTCCTTGATGCGGCTGGCGGCGTCAGGAATTAGCGTCATCTCCAGTAATTCCTGGGCGCGTCGCATCGCCTGCCGATGTGAGTAACCTCGATGTACGATCAGGGGCTCGGCTATTTGTGCCCCGACGGTCATTGTTGGGTTTAGCGAGGACATTGGATCCTGGAAAATCATGGCGATGTCCGTGCCACGTATTTCTCGGCCATCAGCGGCCTGCCCTCCGAGGATGTCATGCCCACGAAGTTTGGCCGATCCTCGTGTAATACGACCCGGTGGCGTCTGGATCAATCCCATGATGCTTTGTACTGAGACGGTTTTCCCGCACCCGGACTCGCCGACTATCGCCAGTGTCTCCCCTTCATTCACGCTAAAGCTCGCACCACGTACAGCTTGGACTGAGCCCCCGTGTACTGCGAATTCGACATGCAGATCGCTGACCTCAAGGAGCGCCATGGATTAATCCGAACGCATGCGTGTGTCTAACGCATCGCGCAAGCCGTCGCCTAGTAGATTGAATACCAAGACGGTAAGGCTGATAAAGACGGCTGGAAAAACGAGCTCGTGGGGGGCCGTTAGCATGGTCTTGATGCCCTCGTTGCACATGCTTCCCCAAGATGGATTAGGAGGCGCGACTCCCATGCCGATAAATGACAAGAACGCTTCGGTAAAAATTGCTCCGGGTACGGCGAATGTCAGGGTGACGAGTATTACCCCCATGGTGTTGGGGATCATGTGCCTTAGAATCAAATACATGGATCCGGCGCCTAATAAGCGTGACGCGCCGATGTAAGCCTCCTCCCTTATCTGAAGGATCTGACCACGGACAAGGCGAGCCGTTGCAGGCCAGCTGAGCAGAATCATTGCGAGCAACATGGCGAAAATACCGCTCTCACCCGGTTCAGTATTAAAGATCATTTTGAACAGAATCATGAAAAGGAGGAACGGTAACGCAACCACGAAATCGGCAAACCTCATCAGCAACTGGTCCCACCGTCCAGCGGCAAAACCGGCGATGCTGCCGTATAAAATACCGACTAAAACGTATAGGAACGGCGCTACGATCCCGATGAATAGCGATACGCGAGCACCGTGCATGAGTCGAGCTAACATGTCGCGTCCAAGGTAATCAGTCCCCAGTGGATGGAAGTCAAGGTACACTGTTTCGCCGATCAGTGATGGCCCGTCACGTTGCGAAAGACCGCGTGCAATTGCTTCATTTACGGTGATCACGCGGATTACTTTTACCGCGAGGGTTGCATGCTCCCTAAGCTCGAAGCCTTCCGAACCGAGCGCAACCACGGAGTAAAAATAGGTTCGTGGTTTCAGATCGAGTCGATCTTCGAAACCGGTTATTTTGGTGTTAACGATGTCCGTAAGCGGTAATCCGAGGGCGTCAGGCGAAGTCGGTTCTGCGATACCCCTATACACACGGTAACCGCTGGCCGCAGCGACCGGTTTCCAGGCAAGGCGAACGGCCTGAGTGGTTGCCTCTCCGATCACGGCGAGAGGTGTCGTGGACATTGTCGATGGGGTTGTGTTGTTAGTTTCGGTGGTTGCCCAGCGAACATGGGGTTCGACGACACGTGCACGACGATCCGCACCGGGGGGCACGGAGATTTGATCAAGATCCTGTTGCATGGGATTGATCGTCCATACCCATGGACCGACCAGCGTGAAAAGGCCGATTGCCGCAACGATGTAGAGTGAGATGAGTGACCTTGGATTGGCTTTAAACCTGCGCCATGCATCCTGCCAATAAGTGAGCGATGGCCGCGTAGTCGTCACTGCACGAGCGATAGTCTCTGTTCGTTCAAATGAAAAGCTGGCTTCCATCAATCGAGCCTAACTCTCGGATCTACCAATCCGTACAACAAGTCCACAACGATCACCATGAATACCAAGAATGCGCCGTAAAACACGGTCGTGCCCATGATGACGGTGTAGTCGCTTTGTTGGACGGCCTGAACGAAATAGCGCCCGAGACCTGGGATTGCGAATACAAGTTCGACCACAAATCCGCCCGTGGTTATCGCGGCGATCGAGGGCCCGAGCACCGTGATTACTGGGAGAATTGCATTACGCAGTTGATGTCTGAGGAAGATTCTCGTCGGCGGGAGACCCTTTGAAATAGCTGTTCGCAGATAATCGGCGTTGTCGATTTCAAGCATCGATGAGCGCATGAGTCGCGTCAGAAAAGCCATCGTCCCGAGGCCCAGAATGAGGGAAGGCATGATCATGTGAGAAACGCTCCCCCAACCGGCGACTGGAAGGATAGAGGTTCCGAAAAACGCGTTGACGTTTACTAACGTCATTTGACCGAGAGCGGCGAAGACGAAACTTGGCACGGAGATGCCCATGATGACCAAAAACATAATGACGATGTCGGGGAGACGATTTCGATTAATGGCCGTTAACGCACCAAACAGAATGCCGCCCAAAGCAGCAAAGACGATGGACAGTACGCCGAGAATGGCCGAAACCGGAAAATGCTCGCGAATGATGTCGTTAACGCGTCGGTTTTCCTGCGCGTAGGAAATCCCGAAATCACCCCTGATCATATTCGAAAGATAGATTCCATATTGTTCAAGGAGGGGGCGGTCCAAGCCATATTTCGCCTGGAGGTTTTTGCGGATTTCCGGGGAAACCGCTTTCTCGTCCATTAGCGGGTCACCGGGAACGTTGTGCATCGCAAAAAAGGTCGCGGTCGCAATCAGCCACACGGTGATAGCGCCCTGGATTAGTCGTATGACCGCATAGCGGACGTAGGCATGTTTATTGGTTCGCGAGTTAGCCATCGATGTACGCGTTGCTGTAGTCGGAGTCCATCCCTACCGCTCGTTTTACGACGCCTTTAAGGCGTGGATCGCGTACATATACGCTACCCGTCTCGTACGTCGGAAGGATCACGGCTTCGAGATGAATGATTTTCTGGATTTCAGAAAACGCGTTCATCCGCGTGTGCGGTTCAAGAGAGTTCTGTGCGATTCGGACCCATTGATCAAGCTCGGGATTTTTATACTCGCCGCGATTGTTTTTGTTCCATGATGCGAACAAGTCGCCAAACGTCAGCGGATCGTCATAATCTGGGCACCATCCAGCCAACACCATATCGAAATCGCCGGAGGACATTTTAGCGAGGCGTTGTTTGAAGATTTGCCGGTCGATTGCGATATCTAAGCCAAGTTTTTCTTTGAATTCTTGTTGCAGATATTCTGAGATCTTGTTGGTCGTTGCGCGGTCGCCCGTTAGAAATGTTAGCGGCCTCCATTCGTCGAGCCCGAGTTCTTTCTTTGCTTGAGCAAGGTAATAGCGAGCCTGAGTGACATCGACTTGCGTTTCTGGCGCCGGGAATTCTTGCCGAAATGGGCGCTCAACACCTTGGAGCCATACTGGAAAAAAAGAAACGCCGGGTAGATTGCCGGGCATCGCGATCACTTTATAAACCAATTCGCTGGTGTCCATCGCGTGCTGCATGGCTTTGCGTAAATGCCGATTTCGAGTCAAACGGCTGGAACGATGATTGAATGAAATGTATCCGACGCAGCCCTCGTTGAAACGCTCAAGCTTCCAGTGCCTTTGAAGAGCGTCATCTAAGTTCTCTGAATTCAGGCCGGCAATTGCAATCTTTCTATCCTTAAATAAGTTCAATGTCGCGTTAACGTCGCTGGTGATGTAGGCATAGTCGATAATGTTTAAGCGAATGCGGTTGCGGTCCCAGTAATGCGGATTACGGACCATGCGCAACTGCGAACCGTGAACCCATTTCTCGATGACGAAAGGACCGTTGTAGAGAAGTTCCGACGCGTCTGCACCGTATCTTCCCTGGCGTTTTTCGTAGAACGATTGCTTGATTGGGAAATAAGTGGGAAACACGAGCAAGCTATTGAAGTACGCGACCGGCCTTTCGAGGCGGACCAATAGCGTCGTGTCGTTGAGCGCCGTTGCGCCTAGTGCGGCAGTATCGAGCTGACCATTATTTATCGCTTCCGCATTTTTGATCGGGTACAGGATGAAGGCATACTCCGACGCGGTTTGTGGGTCCAGTGCGGTTTGCCATGCGAACACGAAGTCGTGGGCCGTTATTCGAGAGCCGTCGCTCCAGAAGGCGTCATCGCGTAGCCAAAAGGTCGCTTTGGTCGCGCCGATTTCCCACCGTTCTGCGACTCCCGGGACGATCCGGTTGAACTCGTCGTAGCGTAACAAGCCTTCCATCACGTGTCCGAGAATCTGGCTGCTTACGGTATCTGTCGCGCGAGAACTATCGAGTTGTGGTGGTTCCTCGCTTAACGCGAGAGTTACGCTACCGGCGATCGCGTCCAACGCGGTCTCGGCGACTCCTTCCGACAGCGAGGCGAGCGACCACATTAACGCCCCTAATCCTATGAGGCTTGCAAGTCCTAGATAAATGAGCTGCCGCCCTGCGGTTCGGCGAAAATTCCCTTGGCTAGCGCGTGGTTCTCGATTCATCCAACGTCAACAAGGACACGAGTTATTGAATAGTTCGTAGGAGATTTCCGACGATACGCTCAAGGTGCGTGAGAGAATTGCATTCCTCCGCTTGGTGAACGTATGCAGAATATTTGCGCATTTCGGCGTCCCCAACATTCCACGTGTTTCGTGACTCGGGGTTTAACCAGATTAGTCGTTTGGATCGATCATACATTTCTTTCAGTATTTCGGTGCGGGGGTCCCCGTAATTGTTGCGAGCATCGCCAAGAATGATGATGGTGGTTCGATTATCTATCTCGTCGAGACACTTATTTCGGAAGTCCTCGAAAGCTTGGCCGTAGTCGGTTGATCCGCCGCTATAGTCCCGTAACGTTTTGGCGATCGCGTCTTCCAACTTGTTGCGCTCGAACAAATCCGTGACTTCTGCTAAATCGGATGAAAAGGCAAAAGATCGTACTTTGGGCATCACTTCCTCAAGGCTGTAGAGGAACATCAGCATAAATCGCGCATAATTAGCCACGGACCCGCTGACGTCGCAGATAGCGAACACTTTAGGACGATCGATCTTTACCGATTTCCAACGCAAATCAAAAATACTGCCGTCGTAGCTCATGTTATGCCGGAGCGTCCGCGATACATGCAATTGCCCTCGCTTAAATACCTTCTTTCGGCGCGAGTGCAGGGCCACCAACCGCTTGGCCATTCGAAATACGACCTCTTGCACTAGCCTGAAATTACGATGTTCGACGTTCGAGAGTTTGACTTTGCGTAGCAACTCTTCCCGGAGTTTCTTCCCTGTGGCATCGGCATGGAGTAGGAACTGCTTCTCAACATAGTCGCGAACTTGTTCTCGCAACCATTCACGACGTTTTTTTAATTCCTGCCCGAGGCGTCTGTCCGGGATGCTTGGGCTTTGTCGTACGACCGAAATTTCTTGTTGCAGATCAGCAAGTCCCATCTCCTCCATGATTTTGCGGGTATAGAGGCCTTTTTGGGTAAAGACCTGAATTTCTTCGAGGCTGACTTCCTTTGCGGCAGCCGCCATGTTCACGGTTAGTTCGACGCGGCTGTCTTGCATCAACAGTTTCCCAAGGGTAGATCGCGGTTGCGCCATCTCGCCCGTGCCGAGATCCTCTTCGACTTCGAGCTCTTCGAAAGCGCTGAATTTCTTCTTCTTCCCACCCCCTTTGCGGTCGCCGGGCCCTTCACCTTCTGCACCACCCTGACCCTGTCCTGAACCACCTTCGCCTTCAGCTTCTTCCCCGTCACCGTCCAACTCGGTGACGACGCTTTCGCCTTTCACGTCTTCGAAAGTAAAAAATTGGTCAAAAGTCTCGTCGAACGTGTATTTTTCGTCGGGGGTTTTCGGCAGAACGAGCGCTAACGTATCCTTTAGGAACTCGCGGTTTCGGTAACCACAAAGTTCGACTGCGCTCATCGCATCTAATGTCTCCGCTGTGGAAATGCGGACATCAGCATTTCGCAGCGCGGCAATGAAGCTGGTGAGGGTCCGATCCATGCTGACGGTCAAGACCGCGTTAGTTTTTGGTCGCTTTGCTTATCAGGGTCGTGATCTCCGCGTCGACATTATCGATGTCTTCCTGGAATTTGAGGATGACATTGAGCGTATCACGAACCAGAGTTGCGTCCAGCGACTCTGTATGGAGTAGCAGTAATGTGCGGGCCCAATCGATCGTTTCGCTAATCGCGGGCACTTTCTTCAAATCAAGATCGCGAAGTTCCTGGATAAACGTTACCAACTGGCGTCGTAATTCCGGAGGAATTTCAGGAACTCGAGCGTGGATGATGCGTTGTTCCAGATCTGTGTCGGGGAACGGTATATAGAGATGGAGACAGCGACGCTTAAGGGCGTCGGAAATTTCACGCGTGTTGTTGCTGGTCAAGAAAACGATCGGTGGTTCAGCTTTCGCTTTTATCGTCCCGATCTCGGGTATCGATACCTGATAGTCGGAAAGGATCTCGAGTAACAACGACTCGAATTCGTGGTCGGACTTGTCGACTTCGTCAATTAGCAAGACGCAGCCATTCTCTTCCTGCAGAGCTTTGAGCAGTGGTCTGGGCTCCATGAATTCTTCTGAGAAAAAGATGTCACCGAATTCGTGCAGCCGGTTGACAGATTCGGTAAACCCTTTTGCACCTTGGAGTACTTCGTCCAGAGTTTCTTTGAGGACTTGCGTGTAAAGCAGCTGTTTACCGTATTTCCATTCGTAGATTGCTTTGGCTTCGTCGAGGCCTTCGTAGCATTGAAGTCGGATAAGGGGAAGTTCGAACATCTCTGCGGTGGTTTTGGCGAGCTCCGTTTTACCAACGCCGGGCGGGCCTTCGACGAGCACAGGCTTGCGCAACTGATACGCAAGATACACGGCGGTCGCGATCTGGCTGCTGCAAATATAACGATGTGACTCAAAGCCGGCTTGTAGATTACCCACTGACCCAGCCAGTTTGTCGATATCCGTCACGGTTCCTCCCACTACTACAACTACAACCCGGAGAAAGCTTTTCTCCGCGCAAAACGCGGCATTATCCAGGTCCACCGTAACGATGTATAGCGTGAGGTTATAAACTGTATTGGATTCAATAATTTAGCGTTCTTTTAGTGGTAACCATCGTGAGTTTCCTACCGCTTAGGCTGGAGGGTATTCGTCGTTACTGGGTTAGAATCTTGCGCGCTAATCCCGTACCGGCTAGCGAGTCATTGTGATGTATTGCGACCTTACGAATGTGGTTACACGGGAGTGAGTGATAGTGGATGAATCGACTGCGAAGCCGTTGGAGGGTGTTCTCGTGGTGGCATTGGAGCAGGCGGTCGCCGCGCCGTTAGCGACGTGTCGCCTCGCGGACGCTGGGGCACGGATCATCAAACTTGAACGAGCCGACGGGGATTTTGCGAGGGCGTACGATGCCGTGGCAAACGGTCAAAGTGCGTATTTCGCGTGGGCCAATCGAGGCAAAGAGTCGCTTGTTGTCGACATCAAGAAGTCGTCGGATGTAGCCCTGATTCGGCGGATCA
>CAJWCW010000061.1 GCA_913030615.1 uncultured Gammaproteobacteria bacterium
ATCGACCAACGGTCACTGGCCAGTACCTCTACGGACGCGGCGCCGCAGACATGAAGTCGAGCCTAGCTGCGATGGTGGTGGCAACGGAACGATTCTTGCTGAGCCATCCCAATCACGCCGGATCGATAGGGTTCCTTATTACCAGCGACGAGGAAGGTGAGGCTATAGACGGAACCGCGAGAGTCATCGATTACCTAACCCAACAAGGCACTACTATTGACATGTGCGTGGTCGGAGAACCGTCATCCGCCAAAAAAGTCGGGGATGTAGTGAGGGTTGGTCGTCGGGGATCTCTCAACGGTCGAATCCGGTTCGTCGGCGAGCAGGGACACGTCGCCTACCCCGACCAAACGTGCAACCCAATCCATACCGCAATTACCGCACTATCCCAACTCGTTACAAGGGTTTGGGATTCGGGCAACGCCTACTTCCCGCCCACCACGTTCCAGATATCCAACATGAATGCCGGGACAGGCGCTGCAAATGTTATTCCGGGCGAACTCGACATCCTGTTCAACTTTAGATTCAACACAGAACAAAGTATCAAGGGTTTGCAAGCGACGGTAGAGGATCACCTACTCACTAACGATCCTGGGATCGAGACCGTATTGGATTGGCAACTATCTGGACAGCCGTTCTTGACTAGGAAGGGAAAGCTGCTTGACGCCGTTCAGACGGCTATACGTTCAGTCGTATCGCTCGAGCCCGAACTCTCGACTTCTGGCGGAACATCAGACGGGCGATTCATAGCTCCAACCGGTGCAGAAGTTATAGAGCTGGGTCCCGTCAATGCATCCATCCACAAGATCAACGAATGCGTCCGCATTAGCGAGTTAGAACCGCTCGCCAAAATATATCAAGGCATCCTCTTCCAACTGCTATGTTGAAGTCTCGCCAACTCTTGCTCTTAGGCTTGGTTTTTTTTCTATCGTTCCTCGTCATCTTTCTGCCGGCGAGCTCAATTCGCCTCGTAACAAATACAATACCCGCGATAGATTTCTCGACGACGGAGGGGAGTATTTGGAACGGAAGCGGGCGATTACGCGTACGCGAGCAATATGCTGGCTTACTGAGATGGTCCGTTCACCCAGTCCAACTGGTTTTCGGCAAGCTCGCCATTGAATGGGTGCTCGACGAGCAAACACATACATTCGGAGGTTCCGCGACGATCCGATTAGGCAGGATGGCTTTCTCATTTGACGGGTTGATAGAGGCCGGAACGATTAACCGAATACTGGCGCCCTACAACATGAATTTAAATGGCGCACTTCACCTCAGATCGATCAAAGCAACTGTCAACAAAAGCGGAGGTCAGATTCGAATCCAAGGAGATATGCGGTGGGATGGCGGAACTGTGCTGTACCGTATGTCGAACCAACGGTTTCGGCGAGAATTACCCGCATTATTAGGCAAATTGCAAATGGTTGAGGGCGTCCCTTCGATGACGGTTCGATCCGAAACAGAAGACACACCACTGTTACGCATACGGCTCGACAACGACGGTTGGGTCCATATCGGCATCACGAAACGGTTTACGCGTTTGATAGGTCAACCCTGGCAGGGTAACGAACCGGACCCTGCCATCGTGATGGAGGTGTCGGAAAAACTTCTTTAAGATTGGCTATCTAATTCTCGGCCACCAACGGTGTTCGATTTCAGCCCCAAGCTCATCAATAGTGCGCGAAACGCCGCATTGGTTCTATTGGTCTTGCTGATCGCTTGGTCGCTAAGTGAATCCGTGCAGTTCTTTATGTTTCCACCTGAAGAGAAATTTTCAAGACTACCCAATGGCATCAGCACCAATAATGACCCCGATGTGGGATCAATTGATCACGTAACGGCGCTAAACCTGTTTGGGGATGCCTCGCGATCCCAGTTGAATCCGACAGCGACGGTGACCGAATCTCTAGAGGAAACCCGGCTCAACCTCGAACTTGTCGGAGTATTCGCGGCGAGCACCGACGATCCAGAAGACTCTGCCGCGTTGATTTCCGAGAAACGTGGGACTGCAAAGCTATTCCGTATTAATGAACGTGTACCCGGCAATGCAACGCTAGTCGAAGTATTCGCAGACAGCGTCGTTCTGGAGCGGTCCGGAAAACGAGAATTACTGCGCTTTCCAACCACCAAAAACAACTTCACGCCCCAGGGGGAACCAGGGCGGACAATTATTGATCCAGCTCTTTCTCGTTCGCGAACGGCTCTGCAGGGTTCCCGAATCACCGATGCGTCATCGAATGCAACACGCACCGAGCTTGCTGCTGCGGAGAAGCCGGCAACTGCCGGACGAAACGCGCAGCAGTCAGTCCGACAAGTTATCGCTTCGTACCAGGGTCGACTCGAAAACGACGCGGAAGGTACACTCGCGGAACTAGGGATTAAACCCATTTCAACGGATGTTGCAGGGGGGTATCGGCTGGGCAGCTTAGCTTCGCATCCAGCACTGAAGCAAACGGGGCTTCAACCCGGTGATATCTTGCTCTCAGTAAATAATAGGGCTATTGGTAACGTGGCTGAAGACAGACTCGAATTCGAGAACGTGCTGGCTCAGGGGTCTGCTCGTCTGGAGATTAAAAGAGGCAGCAGGAACTTTTTCATCACCGTTTCCCTCAAATAGAAAATATGCGAATACAACGTCTCCATTGGCTCGTTCTCGTTTGCTGTTTACTCGCCACGCCAACGTGGCCCGACGCACAAACGTGGAAGATCAACCTTAAGAACGCGGATATTCGCGAGTTCATCACTCAAGTTTCAACCATCACGGGGACAACGTTTGTCGTTGATCCGAGGGTGAAAGGCAATGTGACAGTCGTCTCTGACCGAAACCTCGACACTGACGCGGTCTACGCGTTATTTCTTTCCGTACTTCGGGTGCACGGTTTCGGCGCCTCGCGCACTGGAGACGTAGTCCGCATTGTGCAAAGTGCCACCGTCAAACAATCGGGCGCACCCGTTAACGACGACGACGGATCGTTGACCGAAGAAGTCGTGACCCGGGTGATCTCGGCACGCAATGTTGCTGCCGCAGAACTGGTCAAGATCCTCCGTCCCATGATTCCACAATACGGCCACATCGCGGCCGTACCACAAGCGAACGTCGTCATCATCAGCGACCACGCCGACAATATCGGACGGTTACTCACTATCATTCGCCAGGTTGACGTCGCTGACGAAGATGAAGTCGTGGTGATAGCTCTCGAACAGGCGTGGGTGGGGAGCGTGGTCGCAATTCTTGAACAAGTTGCGCCTGATCAAATTGGGAAATCCGCCGAGGGGCCCCAACGCGTTCTTGTGATTGGGAACGATCGAAACAACACTCTGGTTTTGAGAGGCAAGAGTGCACCGATCGCAGAGGTCCGTTCTTTGATTGAACAACTAGATCAACCGGCGACATCGTCCGGTTCAACCCGCGTATTCCATTTGAACCACTCCGATGCAACTAGAACAGCGGAAATCCTTAATGGGATCCTGATAGAGCCCCGGGGACGGAGCGACAATACAAAATCCGAAAATATCAGCATTCAAGCTGATATGTCATTAAACGCGATTGTTGTCAGGGCAGATCCCAGCACCATGTCGGAAATCCAAGAAATCTTAAGACAACTGGATATACGCAGGGCCCAGGTACTCATTGAAGCTGCCATCGTGGAAGTCTCCGTTGATGAAACAAGCGCCATCGGAATCGAAGCTGGCGTAGCAGATGCCGGCGGTGATTCGGTACCTTTTGCCAGCACCACCCTCAACGGCATCATTTCTAGTTTGTTGAGCAGTATCAGCGCGACGGTTGATGATGGAAAAATTGATCCAGTGCAAGGAATAGCGAGTGTCAGTTCTCCCACGCTTGCGGTAGCACGACTTGATCCAGACGGTGTTTCATTCGGCGCCATTCTCAACGCCATAGCCATCAATACATCCGCTGATCTGTTATCAACACCCAGTATCCTTACTCTCGACAATGAGCAAGCCAATATCCTTGCAGGCCAAACGGTACCTTTTCGTACCGGGTCGTTTACGTCGACCAACAATGGCGCCAGCAATCCCTTCACCACCATACAGCGCGAAGATGTCGGCATCGAGCTGACCGTGACGCCCCACATCCACGACGACTCGTCAATTCGACTCGAGGTTTTCCAAACGGTCGAAAACGTCGTCAATACAGGGCTGGAAATCGGCGAGGCCGGATTCTCAGACGTGGTTACCAACAAGCGCAGTATCGAAACAACCATATTGGCAGATGACCGGCAGACGATTGTCCTTGGTGGCCTAATCCAAGACGATCTAAGAGCAACGCGGAAAAAGGTGCCCTTGTTGGGGTCGATCCCATTTCTTGGTCGCCTGTTTCAGAATCGATCGACGACCCGAACCAAGCGCCACCTTTTGGTGTTCCTAAGACCTACCATTCAGCGCACTCGTGAAGAAGTCGCCGATACCACGGAACGGAAATACCAGGGCATTTGGCAGGTGCAAATTGAATCCCGCGATTCCGCAAGCGAAAACGAACCGAAAATCGAACGGATCTACGACGGTCGGCGCGACTAGCGAGAAGGCTTGTCTAGACTCGGGTTACTCAGTACGGCAAATCACCTCGTTACCATGTAGCCTCTTCGCCCAACATAGAGTGGCTATAACCACAACGAAAGATGCGCAGCCAACAGACCACTGCGAAGCCCGCCGGATTGATTTATCGCGTGTCGCGCACCTTTTTGGCTCGTCTGGTCAAACCCAATCTGGTTGGCGATACGAACTTTGAAGACCCGGACGTTGTGTATGTCTTACCCCATCGATCCCTCGCAGACCTTCTCCTCCTGGATCTCGCTTGCGAAAAAACGTCCTCGGCACGACCTTTGCTACCGCTCTCCACGCCTAATGAGGCGACCCGATTTTTCTTTTTAAACAGAGGGAGCGGCCTCTTCCAAAAAAATGCGATGCGGACCTATTCGGAACGCATGCTGCGAATTGACCGAGCCCACGCGCGGGACCCAACGTTACGTCTCACGGTTGTTCCAGTCTCGATTTTCTGGGGAAGAGCCGCAAATAAAGACAAATCGCTTATTCGTTCAATGGTGTCTGAAGAATGGTTGATCTCCTCGAGACTGCGCCGATTGCTGGGGCTAGTCTTCAATCGCTCCGACATTTTGGTCCGGTTCGGAGCGTCTCTCCCTTGGCCAGAAACGCCGTCTTCTCACGAAGGCAGTAACCGCAACGTACGCAAATTAGCCCGAATACTCCGGGTCCACTTTCGTAACGAGAGGACGGCCGTTCTGGGACCCGACCTTTCAAACCGTCGTTCCTTGGTTGAAAAAATCGTCGCGAGTCGGCCGGTGCAAGACGCTATCGAATCAGCGGAAGGCGATTGGGCGACGCTCGAAGCGGAAGCACGTCGTGACGCGTACGCAATAGGGTCCAACATGTCGTACCCCACCATCAGAATCTTAAAAGGCCTTCTCACCTGGTTTTGGCGCCGAATTTACGATGGCGTAGATATTCAGGGGTTTGAAGCGCTTGAGCAGATTGCCCAAACCCACACACTTGTGTACACACCTTGTCACCGATCACACGCAGATTACCTCGTCCTATCGCACGCTCTTTTTGGCCTGGGATT
Source organism: uncultured Gammaproteobacteria bacterium (assembly GCA_913030615.1). Classification (GTDB taxonomy): domain Bacteria; phylum Pseudomonadota; class Gammaproteobacteria; order Pseudomonadales; family Azotimanducaceae; genus UBA11889. The sequence goes on from CAJWCW010000061.1 coordinate 5,603, forward strand.
GATGATTCCGCACATTGCAGCTGGTGACAATTTGAACATGCCGGTGATCGGAAAACTGCTTAGACGTAGCGGCGCCTTCTTCATGCGCCGCTCCTTTCGCAACGATCCAATTTACCGTGCCGTTATACGCGAGTACCTCAATGAAGTGTTTTCTCGAGGGCATTCTGTCGAATATTTTATCGAAGGCGGTCGAAGCCGGACGGGCAGGATGTTGCCGCCCCAACTCGGGATGCTACGTATGACGCTGGATAGTTATGCTCTGGGATTACCACGGCCCGTGGCCATCATCCCCGTCTATTTCAGTTACGAGAAACTGATCGAGGCTACTGCGTATCTGTCCGAGCTACGAGGTGAGAGCAAACGGAGCGAAAACGTGGCCGACGTGGTTCGAAACTTACAACTGATAAAACAGAATTTCGGTCGCGTCACACTGCGATTCGGAACCCCCATCAACCTTGCAGCGTTCGTCGACAATTTCAATCTCGAACAAAACCACACACCGACACCCACAACTGTCGCCCAATCCCTTGGCCACGAAATACTAACGGCAGTGAATGATTCAGCCCACGTCAATCCGGTCAACCTCGTCGCTTTAACGACCCTATCGATGCCTCGATTCACTATAGAAGAGGGCGTCTTAATACAACACTTGGACTATCTGAAAAAACTGATTGTCGGCAATCAAGACCACCATAACTTTAGCGTCACAGATCTCTCACCGACTCAGATACTCGAACACGTTGAACACCTGGACATGCTGCAGCGTGTCGAAGCTGACTGCGAACGTCTGGTTGGACACGACTCCGCAACCGCTATTTTGATGACTTGGTATCGGAACAACGTCTTACACGTCATCGCGCAATCGGCGATGATTGCGTGCTTACTCGTCAATCGCAGACTGCCGTTAAAAATTGGTGCGCTGGAGCGTCTTATGACGACAGTGCTCCCATACATTGAGGCAGAGCTCTCGTTTCGATCAGGAACAGAAGGGACGAGCCGATGCCTATTGCAACTTGAAACACTCGGTCTTCTATACCGTACGGACCAGGCGGTCAGCCCGCCCAGGGAAGACACCAAGGGTAGAATCCACCTTAATCTGCTAGCGAATGCGATGATGCCGACCCTCGAACGCTTCTATATCGTGATCGCCCTTCTCGACAAGGCCGGAAACGCTAAGTACACGCGCGTCACTTTGGTCGAAAGCGCATGTCGAATCGCGCGTCGTTTCTCGATCTTGTACAGGACGAACGCGCCTGAGTTTTTTGATCCTGCCCTCTTTCGCGGATTGATCACGACGCTCGAAGACCGGGGGGTCGTCCGCTCATATAATGACGGTTACCTTTACTTTGACTCATCGATCCGTGAACTCATTCGAGCATCGCATCACGTCATCAGGACAGAATTACGACAGTCCATCCCATCGTCGCCTCTGGCTTAATTTGTATCCTAATTTCGGTCGGCTCGATAGATATCGAAGCGCACGCTCCGTGCTCGAATTTGCCAATCGGGGTCCCTTATTACTGGTGGTGCCTTTATTCGGTTCTTAACCACCACGCGCTGGTTGGCACGCTCGATCGACCACTCGGCGATCTCACGGGCATCTGAATGCTCGGCTAGATCGGCGAGCACTTGCATCGGGTATGAAGGCAGAGCGGTTTTAGGATGTGCTGGGAACATAGGGTCTAAATACACGACATCCCAGCATCGCGTTCGGTCCGCTAACAATTCGCGGACATCAATGCGCTTACAATGGGGCGAGCGAAGTTCGAAGCGCTTGATCCGATCGTAAAGCATTGCGAAAACTAGCGGTTGCAATTCACAACAAGTGACTACGCAACCGAGAGTCGCGAGCGTAAGGCCGTCCGTGCCCCAGCCCGCGAATGCGTCAAGAACTGTCATACCCTCGCGAGCACCACACGCTCTCGATAACGGTGAACGGCGTCCAGATAGCGAACGCCGTCGGATCTCATCCAGTGATAAGCGCATGGATTGTTTGGTTGGATGTCGAAGAGCCAAATCAGACTCGTCCAGATAGAGATACCAGTCATTCGGTGCGAATTGGGTCGGAGCAATGTCGTATCCAATCGCCGAGGTGAAATCCCGCGCGCGCGCTTTTGCACTGTCAAAATAGACGATCAAATCAACAACCTCACTGCAAGTCTCTGTCAATCCAAGGTCTGGAAACCAAATTTCTTTCCTTCCTCACCAACCGGCGGAGGTTATTGGCCTGCTGTACCGTGCCATGGCGTGTCTCCCTCCACGTAAACAGGTAGCCCCTGCTCCGCATTCACCCAACCATCAACGTCGTGCTGCGCAATCCTTAATACATGGCGCGCGGAAAGAGCAACTTGAGAATCGCTGACAACGCGGTGACTAACGCGATAAACCTTCTCATCGACCAACTGGTCGCTCGAAGTGGTTGTTAAATTTCCAGATCTCGAATTAAACCCGGCGACATAGACAAAACTTTGTCGAGATCGTCGCGACGTCACGAATTCGGTGAGTCGACGATCTTGTTCCAAGCTGGACAAGGCCATCGCTTTCGAGGTCTGCACCGGACAAACCGGAATCTCCCACGCCAAGGCGATCCCCTGCGCTATTCCAGCAGCGATCCTCACACCCGTAAAAGAGCCCGGTCCAGCGGAAAAAGCGACGCAGGCGACCTCCTCGCGTTCAATCGGCGACGCCGACAGAACTGCATCGACCATCGATAGCACGATTTCGTTGTGCAGCCTCTTTGCCAGCCGTGTATCCTCAAGCACCATTTCGTTATTACCAATAGCGACCGAACAGAGTTCAGCGGTGGTTTCCAAAGCTAATAACGCGGCCATACGTGCATGCTAAACGTTGACGATGCGTTGCGAAAACTCGGCGATCTAACCACGCCCGTCTTAGATACCGAAGTGATCCCTCTAATCGGATCCAAGGGACGTGTCGTGGCGTCCACCATCGACGCACCCATGGACTTGCCACCCTTCGACACCTCGGCCATGGACGGGTATGCGGTTCACGAGAGCGACCTCAACCAAGAACGAGAGCTTGCCGTGATTGGTGAAAGCAGGGCGGGACACGTTTACCAAAATGCGGCAGCGCCGGGTACGGCCATACGCATATTTACCGGAGCCCCCATACCCAGAGGCACTTCCGCCGTTGTCATTCAAGAAGACGTTGAAAGGAATGGGGATCAGATTCGTTTTCGTGCATCGCTTAAAATCGGCGAAAACATTCGGCGTCGCGGCCACGATATAGCCAAAACACAACTTCTCGCAAAAGCTGGTGATCGGCTCGACGCATACAAGATTAGTTGGTTGGCTGCTTGTGGAGTGACCAACGTAACAGTCGTGCGTCGGATCCGAGTGGCTCTGTTTTCAACGGGCGATGAATTAATTGATCCCGGCACACCGTTGGGGCCCGGTCAGATCTATGACGCCAACCGTACCGCTCTTCGCGAACTGGTTTCGGAGCGCCCGGTTGAGGTGTTGGATCTAGGGGCTCTTCCCGACGACCCTCACGCGATCAACCGAGCACTAGAAACCGCTGCGAAAGCCGCGGATGTCGTAGTCACGAGTGGTGGCGTCTCCGTGGGTGACGCTGATTATGTTAAAGACGTAGTAGCCCAGGCCGGTTCGTTAGATTTCTGGAAAATTGCATTGAAACCAGGCAAACCACTCGCGGTTGGACGAGTCGGCAAAGCGCTTTTCTTTGGCCTCCCTGGAAATCCCGTTTCGACCATCATTACTTATTTATTGTTTGTCGCCCCAACGATCGATCGGCTTTGCGGGATGTCTGACAACACGCCCTATCGATTACCGGCAATCCTGCAAGAAACGATTGAGCACCATCAAGGGCGCCGAGAATACGTACGGGGAGTTTTCAGGACGAACAACGATCGTGTCACCGTATCGCCAACCGGAGACCAAAGTTCCAATCGACTTGCCACTTTTGCCAATGCAAATTGCTTAATCGTGGTGCCGGAACAAACCGACGACATCAAGGCGGGCTCCGTTGTGGACATCGTGCTCTTGCCCACTGATCGTTCCCATATTTGGACCGGATGATGAGGCCGGAATCTGAGCCGCGCGCAGTCCCGTTCAATCATTTAACGCGTCAAATACATTCTTGGTAATGTCTTGGACGGATCCTGTTCCATGAATCTTTGAGTAACTAACCGTACTGTCGCGATAGTACTCGACGAGGGGTCGAGTTTGATCGTGATAAACCTTAAGACGTTCTTTGACAGTTTCTTCCGCGTCATCGACTCGCTGCACCAACACATCCCCCGTTTGATCGTCCTTACCCTCCACTTGAGGTGGATTAAACACAACATGATAAACACGGCCACTTGCCTCGTGTATTCGCCGACCAGTGATCCGCCGAATCACTTCTTCATCGGACACATCGATCTCCAGTACATGGTCGAGGGCAATGCCCTTCGTCGTAAGCGCCTCCGCCTGGGGGATCGTTCTTGGAAAACCGTCGAATAGGAATCCACTCTTGCAGTCGGGCTCCAGCAAACGCTCCGTAACGAGCTCGAGGATCACGTTATCCGATACCAACTCGCCCGCATCCATAATCGACTTCACTCGTCGTCCCAAGATCGACCCTTGGGCAATGGCAGCACGCAGCATGTCCCCTGTCGATATCTGAGGAATACCAAACCTCGCGCAAATTGCGTGGGCCTGCGTCCCTTTTCCGGCACCCGGCGGTCCAAGTAAGATCAAATTCATGGGCAAATCTCCGGCAAACTAACGCGCAGACCGAGTCGCCTGGGCGCTCAGGCTACCCGCCAGCTTCACAAAAGGATTCATCTTACTCGCAAACAGTTCGCGGTCTTTAGACGAACGTTTCCGTTATTCGTCAAGAACGCTCTGACCGACCAAAACTACCAACTATTTCGACGTGATTTGTATGCGGGAACATATCGAAGACCTGGACTCTTTCGAGTTGAAATCCGATTCGATCAAGTACGGCTGCGTCGTCCGCAAACGTGGTCGGATTACAAGAAACATACACCACCCGTTTCGCCCGATGGGCGAATCGCCCGAGCTCCGGTCCCGCGCCCGAACGAGGGGGATCCAGCAACATTTTATAGTCTGTTTTCGTTAATTCGTTATTTATCGGTCGGTATAGGTCGCTCGCCAAGAATGTTGTCGCACTTGACAGATCATTCCTCTCCGCATTCCGTCGCGCCTGTTCAACGGAGGTCGAAGAGATCTCCAGACCCAGCACCGACTTCGCTGTGCGAGCCGCCGGCAGACTGAAGTTTCCAATTCCACAAAAGAGGTCGATAACCCGATCCTCAGGTCCTAAATCGAGCTCCTTCAGCACAGCGCTGATCAAAAGGTGATTGATCTCCGAATTAACCTGAATGAAATCGGTGGGTCCGAATTCAATGCTTACGCCATCGTTCGCGAGTTCGTACGTGAGCTTGGCGTTGGGATCCCCCGCTGGGAAATGACGGGTTACGGTTTCGTATCCCCCGCTTTGCCCATATACCCATACGTCATAGGCATTTGAGAATGCGCTCAGTAGGTTAAAGTCTGAGACCGTCAAGGGTTCCAAGTGCCTCAATACCAGCGCTCTAGCCTTATCCCCGGCGACCACCTCGACTTGAGGAATTTTTTTCGGCGCACTCATGCGTGTTATCAAGGCGCGCAATGGTCCTATCAATTCGGCCAATCCTGTGACCAAGGCTGGACACCTATTCATGTCGACGACGTAACTCCCAAACGTTTCTCGAAAGCCGACATAGACTTCGCCAACCTTGTCTATCCATCGAACCCCCAGACGGGCGCGACGACGATAGTGTGTGGTTGATCCATGCTGAGTAGGCATAAATGATCCACACCAAAGCTGATGCCGAGACAACTCACGCCGAACCCATCGTTCTTTAAATTTTAGCTGCTCCCGATACTCCCACTGCTGGTTGCTACACCCACCACACCGGGGGAATACCGCACAAAACGGCTCCGTCCGGTCATCCACCGCATTTTGGACCGTTTCCGTTATCGCGAGAACTTGACCCTTGCGCCTACCCAGGACTCGAGCAGAGACCACCTCACCGGGAAGCGCCCCTTTGACAACATACTTGCTCCCAACGGCCAACCCGAAGCCAAAGCCGTCCTCGGTCTGTCCAAGCACCTCAAGTTCAACCGTCCGCGGTAATCGCCGTCTAGACGGCATGATTAGAACCGCGAAATAACTGACGCGATGCCAAAGGACGGTCTCCTAACAACGGTTTTAGAGCGCTGCGAAGTACGAGTTTGGCGACCCGGCGTGTCTCGGTCTTTGCATAATCATCATCCGCGATCGCTAAGAGAACGCTGCCAGAAAGAGCATCGGATGTTTTCTGCATCAACTCGAACCCGACGTCCGGTACAAATCGGTAATACCTGTCGGGGGCAATGACATCCCCATTGGTGTGGTCGTAGTTGAAGAGAAGATCATAGCCTGACTCGCGGAGCAGAGTCCGTTCAAAAGTGCGCAGTACCGGTTCTAAAGTGTCACGGCGTGCGAGACCCGTAATCGCGTTGTCGTATGCGTGGAAAAGCGGCGGTGCAGGTACCTCAACCGGCAACGCACGGACGATCAGTTCGTTTAAATAGAGACCCGCGTAGAGGTAACGATCTCGCAACAAATGTTCGATCTCGACATCGTAGGACGTCACGGTGACCATCTGCCCTTTCCCATGCCACGCCAACCCGTAGCGTATAAAGGGTTCAAGCGAAGCTCCTCGCTTCTTTCTCGCGCCCCGAAAAACACCGGCGAGACGACCGAACTCAGGGCTCAAGACGTCGGCAAGATAGCTGGTCTCTCGATAAGCTCGACGATGCAGGACATACCCAGGCTGTCTACGCTGACGATCCGTCAACGATAACCAAATCTTGTCAACAGTTCGTCATTGTTCGACCAGCCCGGTTGCACCTTCACCCAAAGATTCAACATGACCTTTCCGCCAGCTAGATCCTCAATATTACCGCGCGCTTCCTGGCCAATGGCCTTGAGTCGTTTCCCACCCCGACCGATAACGATAGCTTTTTGACTCTGACGTTCGACGTAAATGACCGCATCAACTTCCGTGAGGATTTCGCCAGCGTCATAGCGCTCCACAACGACCGTGGTACGGTGAGGTAGTTCGTCTCCCAACTGCCGCATTAGTTTCTCTCGAATCGCTTCTGCAACCAAAAATACCAAAGGTCGATCGGTCAAAGCATCGGAATCAAAAAGATGTGGACCTTCGGGCATTAGGCGAGCAATTTCTATGGAAAGATCGTCAAGTCCCTGTCGATGGAGAGCCGACATTGGGATGATGGCCTCGAAAGCGTGTTTATCTTGAATCTCATTTATAAGAGGAAGTAGAAGGTCTTTGCGGACCAATCGATCGATTTTGTTGATCCCACAGATTGCGGTAACGTCTTCGCGCTTAATCAACGTCAACACGGTCTCATCAGCCTCCGTCCATCCTCGCGCATCGATCAACAGTACTGCCAGATCAACGTCCGCGACCGCCGCCATGGCTTGATTCGACATGTACCTATTGATTTTTCGCCCGCTTGGATCAGGACCTAGACTAAGTAATCCCGGGGTGTCGACAAAAATTATTTGAGTCTGGTCTCGAGTAGAGATCCCTATCAGGTTAATCCGCGTGGTCTGTGGCTTCCGCGAAGTAATGGAAAGTTTGGTTCCCATGAGGTGGTTCAACAATGTCGATTTGCCGACGTTTGGACGTCCTACAATCCCTGCGTATCCGCACCGGGTTTTATTCACGCTTTCCCAGCTCTTTCAACATCGCTTGTGCGGCTTCTTTCTCGGCGTCTCGACGCGAGGTTCCTGCGCCGAAAGCAACAAGTTTCCGCGAATCTACACGACACTCGACGCGATACCGTCGATCGTGCGCGTCCCCACTGTTTTCGACAATGTGATAATACGGTAGAGCGTCCCCTTGACCCTGGAGTTCCTCTTGCAGGAGGGTTTTCGGATCCTTGATAGGGTGTTCTTGCACTAAGTCCAAACGACCCTTCAGCAACCGCACAACCACGTCCCGAGCGGCAACATAGCCACCATCACGCACCACCGCCCCAATAATCGCCTCTAACGCATCCGCTAAAATCGAATCGCGGTTTCTCCCACCACTCTTCAGTTCGCCCGCACCTAGGGATAGACAGCTGCCCAAATCAATTTCTCGAGCGACCAGAGCCAACGTACTACCACGCACGAGTTCAACCCGCATTAACGTCAGGTCAGCCTCCGAGGCCTCGGTAAAACGGGCGTACAACGCATCTGCAATGGCAAACCCCAGCGCGGCATCACCTAGAAATTCGAGTCGTTCGTTGTTATCTCTACCCGCACTCCGATGCGTCACCGCAGACTCGAGAATCGCCGGATCTCGAAAGTCGTAACCGATTCGGTGCTGGAGGGCGGTGATACTCAAATCAGATGGGCTTTATGTCTCACTACCAACACTATAGCAATCTTGAATTCGATACTCTGCTGACAAAAACAGTGTTGCAATCTCTTGCTATGAAATCGTCGTTAGCGGTCAACCTTCAAAGCCGCCAGGAACGCTTCCTGGGGGATTTCCACCCGTCCCACTTGTTTCATCCGTTTTTTCCCCGCTTTTTGTTTTTCGAGCAGTTTCTTCTTACGCGTCACATCGCCCCCATAACATTTCGAGGTCACATTCTTGCGTAACGCTTTCACGGTTTGTCTCGAAACAACATGATTTCCAATCGCTGCCTGAATCGCCACATCAAATAATTGCCTTGGGATTAACTCGCGCATCGTCTCAACGAGCTTACGCCCTCGAGTTTGCGCCTCGTCTTTGTGCGTTATGACGGCTAACGCATCGACGCGTTCACCGTTAATCAAAATATCAAGTCGAACTAACGGTGCCACTTCGAAGGAATGGAACCCATAATCTAACGATGCGAATCCACGACTGATTGATTTGAGTCGGTCAAAAAAATCCATGACTACCTCGCTCATCGGTATCGTGTACGTGAGTGAAACCTGCCCTCGCGTATATTCCATGTTCTTTTGTACGCCGCGGCGGTCGACGCAAAGCGATATGACATTTCCAACATGTTCCTGGGGTAAAAGGATATTGACGAGGGCGATAGGCTCCTGCATCTCCGCAATGCGGCCGGGTTCCGGGAGTTGTGATGGATTATCTATCTGAATCGTTTCGCCTTGCCTTGTGGTCACTTGATAGACCACGGTAGGAGCTGATGTGATTAACTCAATGTCGTATTCACGCTCAAGACGTTCCTGGACGATCTCCATGTGGAGCATCCCCAGAAATCCACAAC
>CAJWCW010000062.1 GCA_913030615.1 uncultured Gammaproteobacteria bacterium
CCCTAGCCGTCAACTTAACGACAAAAGCATCGATGGGGCTCATAGAAGAAAGCCGCCGACTCGAAAATAAATTCGTCTATAAAAGACCTTGCAATCCGTGCAACCTTCATTAGAATCCGCGCCCCTATGAGACAGATGCCACGACATACGAGTCAGTCGCGACAGGTGATCCATCGATGGATAACAGCCTGTCGGGATTCTTTGCTTTAGTTGTTGCACCGTTGTCTCTCGGTGTAACGCCGGCGAGATAACGACCTCCCCCTCTCCCCTAATCGTTACTCGTCGGCGTTCACCGCCCTTTCGATCGATGTGCCGCGACTCTTGTGGGCTCTATGGGGGACTCCCTTCATAGATTAAAGCCGGCGTCGCTCACTGCAGCCGCCATCGACAATGTCGAGGGGCTTAGCGCGTTTCGCTCTGAATTAAGCCTTCCAAATCGTCGAGCGTGTACGCGCCAACTTCCAGTCTTTCACGCGCCATGCGATTGCCTACCTGCTGGACGACCGCATTCGCGGGCGTTTCAACGCCATGTAGACGCCCCAGCTGGACGATTTCGCCGTTGAGGTAGTCAGCTTCAATGTCTCCCGTACCACGCATGACACTCTGCATCGAGGAGCCACCATTTCGCTCAAATCCGGGGACCGCAGTCCCTTGAATTCCACGACGTCGATCCCGCGTTTCTTCCGGCGAAGCACATTCGATCCCTGCAGCGGCATAACAAGCCAACGCTTCGTTGCGCAACTGCCTCGCGATATTGGCCGATCCCTCGCCACACGCAGCTTGGACAGCATTATTAAGGTTGTTTAGGAGTTTCGCGTATTTCTGACGCATGATATGAGGGTCAGGTATCGCGCTAAAACCCGATGTGTTCAGGGCGTCCGTTACTTCGCCAATCGTCGCATCGATGAAATTCGGATACCGGCCTGCATCCAACACGCCTGCACTATCTTCCGCAAAATTAACGACTTCCCCGGGCTCTAAGTGCTCTGCCGGTAAGAGGACTACCATCCCGTAAACATTCGCAAAGCGACGCAATGCCAAACGCTCGTTTGCGACTCCGTTTTGGCAGCAAATGACAGGTACATTCGGTAGACCGGACTGGCTCAGATCCCTAAGCGCCGATTCAGTATGCTGACTTTTCATGCAAAGAATCACGACATCGCGTTCGTCCAGATTGGCTTCCCGCGGATGTCCGACCGCCGGTATCGGCAAGCGTTCATCGATGGTCGCAGAAACAAACCGCAACCCGCGTTCTTTAATGGCCGCAAGATGCGGTCCGCGGGCGATCAACAGGACATCGCGACCGTGCTGAAAGAGTCGAGCGCCGATGGTGCCGCCGATACCACCGGCCCCATAAATCACAAAACGCATTCGGATCCTTTATACCTCTAATAATCGAATTTCTTAGATGTCCTGGGTCTTCTTGATCAAGCAAACACCGTCGATCGGCCGTTGACCCGGAAAAACCTTATCGATGGCCGTTCATACCATGAATCCCTTCTGTACATCGGCCCTTTTTATGCTCATCCCGTTGCGTCTACTCGAAACGCGTCAACGTAGCGTCCGGCGTCGCGCCGGCGTCGGTACTCCCACTCCCATGGAGATTCACGCAAGCGATTCGGACCATTACGAACGTCAATGCCCATGTCGGCCGCGGCCGGGTAGTGACTGTAAATCATCATGCGCCTCGAACCTCTTGTGGTGTTAGGTGTTGAGGTATGAATCAGCTGACTATGGAAAAACATCACCGAACCGGCTGGAGCAAGAATAGGCACAGCATCCTCCCGGCGTACCGTCCCTACCGGGACCTCTAAACCATTACGAACCCGATCATGTTCGACATGTTGCCGATGCGAGCCGGGGTAGACCTGAATGGGTCCGTTGTCATGAAGCGACTCATCAATCGTCAAAGCGGATGAAATAATGGAGGATGGGTAGCCATTCATTTTGTAATACGCCCAATCGTTGTGGATCGGAAACCGATCGTCGTCTGGTGGAACACGAAAGTCATGCCCAACGGAAACGGGCTGTTTATAGTTAAGTTTCTCTTCCATAAGAACAGGCGTATCACCCATAAATTGTTCCATGGGTCCGAGTAGGCGCGCGTCATTTGAAAATTTCGCCAACACCAACGAAAGATCGATGATGGGCTGTATCTTTCTCACAATCAGTTGCCTCGACGCGGTCTGGCGTATATCGAGCCGGCCACTCTGACGGTCATTGCACAGCGAGGAATTGATCACGAGCTCCAATATAAAGTCCGCCTCTTCGCCCATGCACCGCACTTCATCCGCATCAAAAACCGACGGCATGACAAGGTAGCCATCGCGTTGAAACGCATCGAGCATTGTTCTACTAACAGTCACTTTGCCGAACCTACCTGTTCTCGTCCGTGTCCGTGGCCAACGTCCTCATATGAGTACCAGCTTATCCGGAATCGGCCATCTTAGGAGCTCCCTAGCTAGCTGGCAAAACGCAACATTACACTTGTTGGATGGTTACTCGCCCAAGCACACAGTGTCCCTCTCGGGCGGTGTAACGTTTGTCCTCGATCTTCAGTCTCTTCCCCCATGCGTGTATCTTGCTGCGCTGGTCTTAAGAGCTAGAGTCCGAGGGGGGTTCCAAGTGACGATCGGTAAATTACTTATCGCGAACCGTGGCGAAATCGCCGTACGCATTCAACGCACAGCACACGAGATGGGAATCACCACCGTAAGCGTGTTTCCAGACGACGATAAAAACGCCTTGCACGCGTTGACGTCTGACACACCCGTACAATTAGAGGGCACCGGCGCAGCGGCTTACCTCGACATTGAACAGATCATTGACATCGCCAAGCAAAACAATTGCGACGCAGTTCATCCCGGATACGGTTTTCTCGCAGAGAACCATCGATTTGCCCGCGCTTGCCACGACGCAAACATCGTTTTTGTGGGACCCCATCCCGACACCCTCGAGCTTTTCGGAGACAAATTACGTGCTAGGGAATTAGCACGAACAAACGATATTCCCGTATTGCCTGCCTCCGACATCATTGGCGAACTTACAACCGCCGCCGATTTTTTTGAATCCCTTCAGCCCGATCACAGCATGATGCTGAAGGCCGTCTCGGGCGGTGGTGGCAGGGGTATGCGGATCATTAGGAACGTAGCGGAAATCGAAGACGCATGGAACCGTGGGTCGTTAGAGGCGAACGCGGCTTTTGGTTCGGGCGACATGTACGCCGAACTCATGGTAGATCGAGCATTGCACATCGAAGTCCAAATCGTCGGCGATCAAGCCGGGAATATTCGTCACCTGGGTGAGCGTGATTGCAGTATCCAACGCCTACATCAAAAGGTCGTCGAGGTAGCTCCGTCACCGCAACTGCCACAAGCTTTACGAAATTTGATTCACGAAGCCGCTGTCCAACTCGCCTCATTGGCAGAATACGACAACGTCGGCACCTTCGAGTTTTTGGTCGACGGATCAGAACTTAACGACAATGCCGCCTTTTACTTTATCGAAGCGAACCCGCGGCTACAGGTCGAACACACGGTGACGGAGGAGGTAACCGGCATTGATCTGGTCCGCACCCAGCTTGGATTAGCATCTGGGCAAACGCTTGAGTCATTGGGACTGGCGTCGACTCCCTCGCCAAGGGGGTTTGCTATTCAACTCCGGGTAAACATGGAAACGTTAAAAAACGATGGTCTTACTTTGCCCGGTACCGGAAAGCTCTCATCGTTTCGACCCCCTCATGGACCCGGTATTCGGGTCGACACCTTTGGCTATGAAGGTTACGAAACCAGCGGCCTCTACGATTCTTTACTGGCGAAGCTGGTTGTACACAGCGGTCAAGGAGACTTCATCGACGCCGTTAACCGTGCACGCCGATCACTCCATGATTTTGTCATCAAGGGTGTTGATACCAATCTTGGGGTGCTCATGAATATCGTCGACGATCCAGACATCCAAAGCGGAGTGATGTACACGCAGTATGTAGCGGACAACCTAGAGCAATTACTCGCCAATCGTGAACTGGCTGGCAACCCTGGCGACCTGGGACCGAAGATTGCCCTAGCGGGCGCTCAGGTTGACGCCAACGATCCCCTCGCCGTATTAAGCCAAGGTCGCGAGCAGCGAGAACAAGAACGCGCTCAAGCTACCGACCGCGTCGAATACGCGGAAGGGATTGTGCCCCTTCGTGCAGCGATGCAGTCCACTATCCTCTCGCTCACGGCAGCTCCCGGCGATGACGTCCTGATCGGCCAGGAGCTTGTCGTCGTTAACGCCATGAAAATGGAACATGTCTTTAAGGCCCCTGTCAGCGGAACGGTGCGCGAAGTGATGGTCTCAGAAGGTGACACTGTCTCCGAAGAAACGGTATTTTTGACCATCGAGGAAGGAACGGTCACGGGCGAGGCAGTGCAGGATGATGTTGAGTTAGATCTCGATATCCCACGACCCGATCTCGCCGAAGTGATTCGCCGGAGGGCTTTGACCACCGACGAGTCACGCAAAAAACAGGTCGATAAACGCCACGGACAAGAGGGACGAACGGCAAGGGAAAATATCTACGATTTGGCCGACGAGGGCTCATTCATCCAATACGGCTCATTAGCGGTGGGACAGGCCCTCCACGGAAACGTGGACGAACTGCTCGATTATGCCCCTTCGGATGGACTCGTGATGGGATTGGGCCACGTCAATAGCGACCGATTTGACGAGTCGAAATCACGCTGCGTATTGATGTCCTACGACTACTCGGTGCTTGCCGGATCTCAGGGCGGCATGAACCATAAGATGATGGATCGGATGTTCCAAACGGCCGAAAAGCTCCAGTCCCCTCTTGTCCTTTTTACCGAGGGCGGCGGCGGTCGGGCCGGTGGTGGTAGTCGTAATGCGGTCCCTGGCAAAGGAGGGTCGCCACAGATTTCAGGTGGGGGTGGGTTAAATACACCGTCTTGGACATTGCTTAGCAAGCTCAGCGGAAAGGTGCCCGTCGTCGGCGTGAACGCGGGTTTTTGTTTTGCCGGCAACGCCGTCTTGCTCGGGTGTTGCGACGTCATCATAGCGACCGAAAACTCGAGTATTGGGATTGGAGGCCCTGCCATGATTGAAGGCGGTGGTTTAGGCGTATATAGCCCTGAGGAAGTTGGCCCAATATCGGTTCAGGTCCCCAGCGGTGTCGTCGACATTGCCGTCAAGGACGAGGCTGAAGCGGTCCAAGTAACCAAGAAATATTTGTCTTACTTTCAGGGCCCGGTCGATGCCTGGGAAGCCAACGATCAAAGGCTCCTCCGCCACGTCATCCCCGAAAATCGTCTACGCGTTTACGATATTCGCCAACTCATCAACACCCTAGCTGATATGGACTCCGTGCTCGAATTACGTCCAAACTTTGGCACCGCGATGGTTACCTCGTTTATTCGTATCGAAGGTAGGCCAATTGGCGTAATCGCGAACAACCCCGCCGTTATCTCCGGGGCAATCGATAGCGACGCCGCTGACAAAGCAGCGCGGTTTATGAAGATGTGCGACGCGTTCCAAATACCGCTGCTCCTGCTTTGCGACTGTCCAGGAATCATGGTCGGTCCAGAGGTGGAGAAAACAGGATTGGTACGCCATGCGGCCCGCATGTTCGTTATTGGCGCAAATATCAAGGTACCGTCTTACATGGTGATCCTACGAAAAGCTTACGGCTTGGGAGCCCAAGCGATGGGCGGAGGCAACCATCGTCTACCAGCATTCGTTGTCGCATGGCCAACCAGTGAATTTGGCGGGATGGGTCTTGAGGGCCAGGTGAAGCTCGGACAACGCGCACGCCTCGAAGCCATCGATGAGCTAAGTGAACGGCAAGCGGCCTATGAGCGCATGGTCGAGGCGGCTTACAACAGGGGTAAGGGGCTGAACGCAGGCCATGTATTCGAAGTAGACGACGTTATCGATCCAGCGGATACACGCATGTGGCTCATCGCTGGTATGAAAGCGGGTGCCCCTCTGGTCCGCGAACCACAACTACGCACACCCATTATCGATGCCTGGTAATCATAGGAATTCACGCGAAACATTGTCTTTATCTATGTCTTCCGGATAGCGCTCTCGTGATGCGAGTCGATGGGAATTGTGTCAAGAAGAACAAGATTGGAAACACAAATGAAACACAAAATACGCCCGATTTAGCCCAAGAAAATGAAAGAAATATGGAGTCGGATTCGGTAAGCAATTGATGTTATTCGATAATTTTTTTTCAGACTTCAAAACTTGCCGAAACCTTCTTTTTTTCAAATTTTGTTGTGTGTATATTGGCAGACCTCACTAGCCGGTCTGTATATATATACAGTGTAATTCTCCTCGGCAGGGCGAACACACTCGCAGGCCCGGTTAGTGAGACCACCCTTTCTTTTATCTACAAGAGCCGACGTTTAGTCAGCGCAGTTGGCTGCCCATGACAATACAACCGCTGGCGGCAAACATTCCCCCAACGCCCAGACAAACAGAAACTTCAACGCTCGCAACCTGCGCCGCGGCGGTCCCCCGGATTTGTCGAACGCTCTCTTGCAACGCGTACATCCCATACATTCCCGAATGCATATACGAGAGTCCACCCCCGTTGGTATTCAAGGGAAGTTTTCCACCCGGGCGAGTGTGACCCTCCTCAATGAAAGCCCCAGCCTCTCCGCGTTCGACAAAGCCGAGATCTTCCAATCCATAGATCGGCAGATGGGCGAACGCGTCATAAACCATCAAATGGTCTACATCGTCGTGACTGATTCCCGCCGACCGCATCGCATCCTGACCCGCGATTCTAAACGAACGGGACGTCGTTAAATCTTGCATCTGGCTGATCATGGGCGTTTCCACACTCTCGCCGGTACCCAAAATATAGACAGGTTTCGCGGGGAAATCGGGTGCACGTTCTGCCGCTGTCAGTATCAACGCACCGCCACCATCCGTCACCAAACAACACTCGAGCTTGTGAAAAGGATAGGCAATCATTCGCGAATCCAACACGTCCGCCACAGTGATCGGTTCCCGATACGACGCCCGTGGATTTAGCCCCGCCCATTCCCTCTGGACGACCGCGACAGAAGCAAGCTGCTCGTGCGTGAGACCGAATTCTTTCATGTATCTGAGAACGCCGACCGTGAACATCGTGGTCGGACCGTTGGGACCGTATGGCATTTCGAATTGTCCAGCGAGACTCGCACCGCCGCCGCCACCAAAAAAACCTCCGCGCCCAACACCAGATCGCCCACTTTCGCCGTGAGTGATCAACACCGTAGTGCAGTGACCCGCCTCAATGGCAGCGACTGCGTGCCGAACATGCAGCATGAACGAGCAACCGCCGACCGACGTGCCGTCAGCCCAACGAGGCGCAATCCCGAGATAATGCGCGATCTCGGTGGGGGAGGCTCCCGCAGTGGCGACGCCGTCGATATCGCTCGGTTTGATTTTTGCATCGGCCATCGTATTCAACGCTGCATCTGCATGCAGTTGCAGTTGACTCAAGTCAGGAATCCGTCCGAGCTCGGTCGTCTCGGAGGCCCCCACAATCGCTACAGTCATTTTGCTACCCCCCAACAGAAGCGCGATTATACAGAGCCTAGATATCGCTCGTGGGCGGCAGAAGCTCGGCCCAGTTCAAAGAAGAATCGCCGACGGCAAGAAAATCAGGATTCAGGAAGGAAGCTTTGGTGTTGTAGAGAAGTGGAGAACCATCCAACTGAAACACCGAGCCTCCGGCCGCTTGGAGAACCGCTTGCGCAGCACCGATATCCCATTCCGATGTTGGTCCTAGACGTGGGTAGAGGTCGGCTAACCCCTCGGCCAGTAGACAGAGCTTAAGCGAACTACCCATCGCTGTGCGTTCTACCCGACCGAATATCGGGATGAGTCTCTCCACATAACTCTCCAACCGCTCTCCTCCATGAGAACGGCTAGCGACGACAGTGATACCGTCATCGCCCAATTTACGAGTTGTTAGGACGCGCCGCGACGACCCCACAAGGCGAAACGCCTCTCGCTTCGCGACATCACCTATATAGATGTCGCCGCTTACAGGCGCCCCTACGATGCCCAGTACAGGTTCGTTATCCTCGATTAGGGCTATGTTCACGGTAAATTCGCCGTTGCGATTAACGAATTCTCGTGTCCCATCCAGAGGATCGACTAGCCAGTATCGTCGCCAGGTTCTGCGCACACTATAACTGGGCGCGTCCGACTCTTCGGAAATTACCGGTATCGTGGCGTCAATCGCAACGAGTCCGTCAACGATCACACGGTGGGCCCGCAAATCGGCCTCGGTTAAAGGTGAATCGTCCGATTTACTTTTCACATCAAAGGCAGTGCCGTACACATCCATGATGTCCGAACCCGCACGGCGCACGATATCAATGAGTTGTTCAAGCATTTTCACGCTCTATAAATACTTCTGCTAGTTTCAACGCGGCAATGGATCGTGACTCTGACAACAACTCCGACATAACCAGTTCATCCACTTCTTGAAGCCTCCACCTTTCGACTTCCATGATCTCGGGTTCATCGCCCGGCAACGATTCTGGGTATAGACCCCGAGCCAAAATAACGTGGATCGAAAATCCCATGTAAGCGGGTGCCAAAGTGATTTGTCGAACGTAATCGAGTTTTCGGGCTCCAAACCCTGCTTCCTCCTTCAATTCGCGATTCGCCGCCTCCTCGAATGTCTCGCCGGGATCGACCGTACCTTTCGGTAGATTTAACTCGTAACGATGCAAGCCAGCGAGGTATTCCCGCACTAGAATAACTTCGTTGTCTGTATTGATAGCAACGACGATCACGGCCTGTCGTCCACGCGCGGGTAGCCGCTCGTATAGACGCTCAACACCATTCGAAAAGCGAAGTTTGAGGGTTTCAATGCTGAACAGCCGGCTCCGGGCCACCGTTTTAGTTTCCAGAATTTCAGGTAGCGGCACGCGCAATTCCCTCAACAACAACTCCGTGTTTCACCTTAGTATATCGGCATGATGACTTGGGATGAGATTGATACCGTGCTCTTGGACATGGACGGTACGCTGATCGACCTCAATTACGACAATACCCTGTGGAACGAACACGTCCCTAACCACTACGCAGCTGCGCAAGGCATTGAACCCAGTCAAGCAAGCGCTCTGTTGTACGGGGAAAAAATGGCAAATCAACCGAAACTTCATTACTACTCCGTCGACTTCTGGAAACAACGGACCCATCTCGATATCGATCGTTTGCATAGCGATCTCGCACATCTGATTCGTTACCGGCCCAATGCAGACGCCTTCATACGCTATTTGCGAAAGAACAGGCGTAGGGCTGTCATTGCCACCAACGCCCACCCAAATAGTCTGGCCATCAAAGATGCAACGATCGGTTTGGTAGGCCAGGTCGATGCATGCTATTCGGCCCACGAATTCGGTTGGGCTAAGGAAGAGATAGGCTATTGGGAAAAACTCTTTTCTTTGGAATTCTCAAACCGGGAACGGACACTACTCATCGACGACAATGAAGACGTACTCGACACGGCGGTTGAGTTCGGGATCGGACACGTGTTGACCATCGCGCAACCCGATCTTCATAAGCCACCAAGAGCCAGCACGCGCTATCCAGTCATCTCCGACTTTAAGGACATCATGACGTAAATGGTTGGCCCGGTTTCAGACCAATCTCGACCGCTTGATCAAATTCGTATCGATCGATGGCTTTGGGCAGCCCGCTTTTATAAAACCCGCAGCCGAGCGAAAATCGCCATTGTCGGCGGCAAAATAGTCGTGAACGGTGCTAAGGCGAAACCGTCTAGAGAAGTGAGGGTTTGCGATAATCTCAGCATTAGGCGGGGAAACGATGAAATCGATATCGTTGTCGTCGCACTATCGGACCAACGAGGTCCCGCAAATGTTGCACAAGCGCTGTACTCAGAGACATCCGATTCTATTGAACGTCGAGCCGCGCTAAAGGCACAACGTCGGATGGAACGCGCCGGATTACGAATGCCGAAGTCTAAACCGAGCAAACGGGACCGGCGACATTTGATGCGAATGAAATCCAAGACCGGACTCGATTAATGGCTTATCCCCTCGTGCTTTGAGCCAAGTACCCACTCATCGCGATTGTTCTCTCCCCAGTATTGTCAGCTCGACGCGTCGAAGTACTCGGTCATTAACGGTCGCCGAAATCCAAGATCTCGATCATGAAATCCATCCACGGGCTCGTGTATAGTCCACGCCTTATATGCTTTGATTTTCCGATGGCGCTTCACTTTGACAACTCGGCCGAAACGTCGAGTCGCATCGACTTAAGTTCAGCCGTTCTTGCTGAACTCGCGGTATCCCGAGGCGAGGGGGAATTCGCTTCTAACGGAGCCGTCGTCGTGGCGACCGGCAAGCGCACCGGACGGTCGCCAACGGATCGATTCATCGTTCGTGAGTCCGTCACGGAAGAATTGGTCGATTGGGGATCCGTCAATCTTCCCATAGAGCAAAGCAGGTTCGACGCACTCTGGAAACGCGTTCAGTTACACCTGGCTGACCGCGACACTTTCATCAACAATCTCCACGTTGGCGAGGATCCTAACCACTATTTACCAATACAGGTAACGACCGAATACGCCTGGCACGCCCTCTTTGGTAGAGCTTTATTCATCTCTCCCCCTGTCTTTAATCCGCAACAAAAGCACGTATGGGAAGTCGTCAACGCACCCGAATTCGTCTGCGAGCCTACGCGTGATGGCACCGCCAGCGATGGGACCGTAATGATTAACTTCGCTCAACGTCGAGTTTTATTGGCCGGAATGCGTTACGCCGGCGAAATGAAGAAATCGATGTTTGGGGTGCAAAATTTCTTGTTGCCCGATGTTGATGTCCTACCTATGCACTGTTCGGCAAATATTGACCCGTTAGATCAGGTGACGCTCTTTTTCGGACTTTCAGGCACCGGGAAAACGACGTTATCGGCAGACCCAGACTGTCTGTTGATCGGAGACGACGAACATGGGTGGGGTAGAGGAGCCGTTTTCAATCTCGAGGGCGGATGCTACGCGAAGTGTATCGACCTGACGCGGGCAAACGAACCCGTCATATTTGACGCAATACGCTCCGGCGCCATAGTCGAAAATGTGGTGATTGATCCCGAAACACGTGAGCCGGATTATGCGGATGATTCGATTACCGAAAACACGCGCGCTTGTTATCCCCGTACAAATATTGAAGCGAGGGTCCCCGAAAACCGCGCCGGCGAACCCGCGTCAATCATCTTTCTTACTTGTGACGTTAGCGGCGTTTTGCCACCAATCTCGATTCTGAGCAAAGAAGCTGCGGCCTACCATTTCTTGTCCGGGTACACAGCGCAGGTGGGTTCGACCCTCGTGGGTTCGACCGAGGCATATTCGGCAACGTTTTCGACATGTTTCGGGGCGGCTTTTTTCCCGCGTCCAGCGAGTGTCTACGCTGACCTTCTCATGAAACGGATCGAAGAATATGGCTCCAAAGTGTATTTGGTAAATACTGGCTGGAGTGGTGGTGGTTACGGCGTCGGCGAACGTTTTAGCATTCCCGTTACGAGAGCCATTATCCACGCCATCCAATCTCGATCCATTGAGGAAACGACAACACGGGACCTAGCTGGCCTCCATTTAACAATCCCTACAAGAGTCGAAGGTGTTGATTCGAATATATTGGACCCTAAACAAGCGTGGTCCAACCCGAAAGCTTATGACGATGCTGCCGCGGTCCTAATCGCTAAATTTCGCGAGAATTTTTCGAAGTTCCATGTTGATGCGAAGATCTCGGGCGCCGGCCCAGGATAGCTCTGACTCGCGCCTTTTAGTAGTCACGCAAACCGCAACACAAAACTCGGGAGTAACAAGCTTTTTGCAAACGGGGTTTGACTCTGAGTAACGCGAGTACAACGGCCATGAGTGAATTCGACAACGGCGTATCCGCGATCACAGGGAATCCGGGGCTCGGACGCCTTCTTAGGGGCATCGAGAAAGAAAGTCTAAGGATAACGCCAAACGGTACTTTGTCCCCCTTACCCCATCCCGAAGGACTTGGATCCGCTCTGCGCCATCCCTTCATCACCACCGATTTTTCTGAAGCACAGCTAGAGCTCATCACGGGGATATCCCAATCCGCGGACGATTGCATAGACGAGCTAACCAATATTCATCGAGTCATCTATAAAGAAATCGGAGAAGAACTTCTCTGGGGTGCGAGCATGCCTTGCATACTCGATAACGACACTAATATTCCCATAGGCCATTACGGGTCTTCTAACATTGGGCGCGCCAAAACCGTATATCGGAACGGTCTGGGATACCGATACGGCAAGTTGATGCAAACCATTTCAGGAATCCACTACAACTTCTCTTTACCCGAAACACTCTGGCCGGCCATAGCTGCTGCGAAAGGACAACATCTCGACCAAAGTTTTCAGGATCAATCGTACTTCCACCTAATAAGAAACTTCAGACGTTATTCGTGGCTGCTGATCTATCTGTTCGGCGCGTCTCCCGCCGTGTGCACATCCTTTATACGCAATCGTGAACACAACCTCAGAGCCATCGACGAACATTCCCTGTATTTGCCCGAAGCAACATCTTTGCGCATGGGGCCTCTCGGCTATCAGAGTGGCGCGCAGTCGGACTTACATGTCTCCTACAACAGCCTTGAGCATTACCTGCAGACCATGATCGACGCCCTAATCCGTCCTTTTCCGGCATACGAGACCATCGGCGTTGAAGTAGATGGCCACTACCGACAACTCAATACTTCCTTGCTGCAGATCGAGAACGAATTCTACGGATCAATTAGGCCCAAACGCCGCATTCAGACAGGAGAACGCCCTGTAAATGCGCTACGTAAAAGAGGCGTTGAATATGTTGAAGTCCGATGTCTTGACCTCAACCCTTTTCTCGAGGTCGGTATCGACACCGAAACGTTGAGATTTCTAGACGTTTTCTTGTTGGTTTGTTTGCTTTTACCTAGCCCCGACGATACCGCCGACGAGTCGAGCGAAATTCTGCACAACCAACTTGCCACGGTACGAGAAGGCCGGGACCCAAATGCAACCTTAGTTTTCAATGGAAGGGACCGAAATTTGCGTCAATGGGCGAGCGAACTACTAGACTTGGTTGATCAAGTAGCTTTAGCAATCGACGAGGTGTCGGGTACCACACAACACCAAGCGAGCGCGCGGGCACAACGACACAAGGTTACCGACGCACGCCTTACTCCTTCCGCACGAATAATCAAGGAAATGAATGACCAACAAGTCTCTTTCTTTCGCTTGGTAATGAGCCTTTCCGAAAATCACCACCAAGCCTTTACTAACGAGCCAACGAATCCCGACCTGCAACAACGCTTCGCCTCGCTCGCCGAAAAATCAATACGTGATCAATCGGCGCAAGAAGCTGCTGATACGCAAACATTCGAAGAGTTCCTCGAGAGCTATCTGAGGCTCGACCTAGATTGAACTTCCTTGCTCACTGTTTACTTGGTTATCCAGAAACCGCGTTGATCGCCGGGGGATTTATAGGTGATTTTGTTAAGGGTCCTGTTCCCAGTTCGTTGCCAAGCGATCTCGCTCGAGGAGTTCGGCTGCATAGACATCTCGACAGTACCAGCAACCGAATGCCCGAAATGCGGTTAAGTTACGTCCACTTTGGGCCTGATCTTCGACGTCCTGCGCCGGTTTTGCTGGACCTGATCGCGGACCATGTCCTCGCACGCGAGTGGAGACGCTATGGCATCGGTGAACTCACCGAATTCACCGCAACTTGTTACGAAGCGATAGGCCGCTACCCGCTTCCAAAAAATGCCCAGCTATTTTATGACCGCATGAAGGAAACAGATCTTCTGGCCGGATATGCCGAAAGCGAGGTAATCGAGCGGGCCATGTTCTACATCCTCAAGCGCCTTCGCTTCGACCGTTTCGAGAAACAGCTTCACGAAATTCTCGATATGAAATTTGACGACTTTTGTCACGACTTCCACGAATACTTTCCACTGTTAGGCGAAGTTGCTGAAACGTTTATTGCAGAAGAACATTGACCAAAAGTACTCCAGCAGTGACCATCAAACCATGACTAACTACTTACGTTCATTCGATAGTGAAGATTGGAGCATTCTGACCGTTGCAGCAGGGGCTACGTTCCTATTTGTAGTGTTAACACTCGAATACGTCTTCAACCAATTACCCTGTGCGCTCTGCCTCAATCAAAGAATGTGGATGATCCTGGCAACGCTTCTTGCGGCGGGAGGTCTGGCCCATAACCCTCGACTCGGCATCTATCCGTTTCTGTCTCTGATATCGAGTATTGTCGGCATCGGATTTGCGTTGCGACATATTTACTTGCAGATTACGCCATCCGCAGCATCCTCATGTGGACCCGGGCTGGAATACCTCACGTCCAATCAATTTCCCATTGCCGATATTTTGAAAGCCCTCACCACGGGCACCGCCGACTGTGCCGAACCTTCCGTTATCCCGATAGCAGCTTTAGTAGCGTTCGTGCTGCTAGGCGCTGGGGCAATCATGCAATGGCGGAACTAATACTGAATCCGGATTAGCTCCCAATCCTCGTCTATGCTCCAAATTAGTAATGTCTTATTAAGGCGCGGCGACCGAGTACTCTTCGATTCCATCAACATCACGGTACACCCGGGACACCGCGTTGGGGTGGTGGGTCGCAACGGCGCGGGCAAGACCACCTTATTCGAATTGATCGAGGGACAACTTAATCCCGAAGAAGGGG
>CAJWCW010000063.1 GCA_913030615.1 uncultured Gammaproteobacteria bacterium
GCTTCGGGCTGGCCAGCTTTCAGGAGGGCAGCGCCCAAATAGTGGCGCATGGGCTGTGCCCAGTCAGGGGGCTCGGTATAGTTGTTCTGATCTTCGATTGCCACGCCTGCGCGAAACGCTTCGATGGCTCTCGATAGATCGCCCTGAGCCATTAATGTTTCACCTTCAAGGCCGAAAGCCGCCAACTGCAGCACGGCTGAGGCAGGGGTGGCGCCGACCCTGTAGTCATCGGCGTTGGGTGCTTCCGCGATCGTTTTCAGTTTAGCCAACTGCTGCAGTGCCTCGTTCATATTCCCTTTGGCCACATGAGCGCTGCCAAGCGCGTAGGACCAGATACCATCCAGGTAAGGCGTGCCTTGATGAGCTGGTGTCAAGGTGAGCAATTCATCCCATTTACCGAAAATCTTCAGCACCAGCCAGGGGGTCGACACACGCTTTTGTCCTCCCCGAACCATGACGGCATCGTCCGTTATCCCGTTGGCCAGACGCCACGCGGTTTCGATGGCGGTTTTATAGTTGCCTTGCACAGTGGCTGCGTAACGAATGAAGTCGAGAGCATGGCCTGCGTGGATACGGTGTGACAGTGGATAGGTGCCGGTGTTCGGCAGCGGGTGATCTCCCCACAGCTCGGCGAACTGCTGGTCCACGGCTTGCGAACGCACGTTATTGTCGATGGCTTTTCCGTATTGGCCGACTCGTACATATATATGAGCCGGCATGTGGACCACATGTCCGGCAATAGGCAGCGTCGCCTCAAGAGCATCAGCGGACACGAGTGCACGTTCAGGTTTAAGAGACGATTCGATCAGATGAATGTGCAGATGTAGCACTCCGGGATGCGATAGATTTTGGGCAATGTTGTATTCCAGCGCCTCGGCGACGGGAATGGTTTCAGCCTTGGGGTTGCCTTCGTTGTCCCAATAGTCCCATCGTCTGATGGACATGTAGCTGGCGGCATAGAGCGCGGTGATGTCGGGATCGTCTGGATATTCGTGGTTCAGGCTACGCATCGCGGAAAGGTACGCCTGATCCCGGTCAGCGTGGTCAGGGATAGTCTGCTGGTCATATAGCACGTGCAGTGCGTGGATCAACTTGGCCTCTAGTGGGCTGGCACGATCGATCCTTTCTAAGGCATTGTTGATGGCCTTAAGACCTTCCCCTTTCGGGTCGTCTGGCATCTGTGCGTAGCGTGAATTGGGATTAGGCCCCATTGCATGGGCCATGCCCCAAAAAGGCATGGGATGATCAGGGTCGATGCGAGCGGCTTCCTGATAAGACGCAATAGATTCCGGAAAGTAAAACCCCCAGGCCAGGCGTAAACCCTGGTCGAAGAAAGCCTGTGCTTGAGAGTTCTGTGTTGAAATCTTGCGACTGTAAGTGCCGCTACCCTGTACCAGCAGGGCGTGTGCCTGTTCTGAATCGGGTTTGATTGACTGCTGGTCAACGCAGGCGGCACAGAGGGGCAATAATGTCGCGAGGTACCAGATTTTATTCAATTTATTCCCACTCAATATTTACGTAGGTTATTGATTAGGTGATTGCTCAAACACCAACAGATTGTTCCAAAGATCTTTTACATGAACTTGTGCGATGTTCAGCGGTGGATATAACTGGACCTTAACTGAGTTAGATCTTCGAGAGTTTAATTCTTCTGACATTGCTTCTATATCTGAGACATAGATAACCGTCCACGATCCAGTTGATGTTTCAGATTCGGAAGATGTATCTAACTCAGTCAACATAAAAGAAAAACCATCACGAGTAATAGAAATAACAAAAGGAAGTTGTTTTTCTCGATATTCCCAATCGATATTGAAACCTAACCACTCGATATAATGAGACACAGTCTCTCCATATGAACCCACGCTCAAAACCGGAACAACGGTGGTTACAGTAGGTTTCATTTTTCTATTTATTCCCAAGGTTCGGAGGAGCCCAAACTCCAGAGGTGACCTTCCAAGTCCAAACACGTGTATCCGCTGCCTCCGCGGTCATCAACGCAGCTCGCGGAACTATGCTGTTTGATGGTGCGACATTTGATGGGACACCAATCGCGCGTACAAGCCGTTCTTCGCTATGAGTTCATCATGGTTGCCTTGCTCCGTGATCCGGCCTTCGTCCAACACGACTATGGTATCTGCAGTACGTACGGTGGAAAGGCGGTGTGCAATGACGATCGTCGTGCGATCGCGCATCAATGCGTCCAGAGCTACGCGAATCGCGCGCTCATTGACCGCATCGAGATGACTCGTGGCTTCGTCGAGAACAAGCACGGGTGCGTCCTTCAAGAATGCCCGGGCAATGGCGACGCGTTGACGCTGGCCACCCGATAGGCGCATGCCGCGTTCACCGACGGACGTATCGATGCCGAGCGGTAGTCTACCGATCACTTCACTTAACGACGCCTGTTCGATCGCCACTTCGAGTTCGGTTTTGGTCGCATCGGGACGCGCAATAAGGATGTTGTCCTTAATTGTTCGATTGAAGAGATAGGTGTCTTGGGAAACCAAGGCCACACGTTGGCGTAGATCGTCTAGCTTGTATTCGACGAGTTCGACGTTATCCATTGTGACCCGCCCCATTTGAGGGTCCCAAAAGCGAACGAGAAGGTGGGCAATCGTGGTCTTACCGGCGCCGGACGGTCCTACCAAGGCAACTGTGCTACCGGCGGGGATGTTCAGCGAGACGTCAGAAAGTGCGGCCCGCCAGCGCGATTGGTATGTATAGGTCACGTGTTCGAGTGTAAGCGCCGCACCACCTGTCGTGGCTGGTGCCCGAGTCCCGGGACCGTCGGTCACGGCAACTTCCTCGTTCTGGACGGCGACGAGGCGCCGCGTTGCGCCCAAGGTGTCGGCAAGTTGCCTGCCGATGTGAGCGATCTCGGAGACAGGCAAAAATGCTGCCATGGCGAGAATCGCGAACAGCGGAAGTAGGCCGGCGTCGAGAACACCATCAGTCACTAAGCTGGTGCCAGCAACGACGATGGCGAGTCCGCCTAGCCCAGTTGCCACTTCCAACAACGCCGATTGGAGCGTCAGGTCACGGTAAAACGCGATACGCAAATTCGCCACGCGACCCGCCAAAACAACGAGATCCTTGCGTCGTCGTGGGCCGTGCCCGAATGCCACGATCTCCGCCAATCCCTGGATGGAATCGACTGCAAAGGCGTTGAGTTCACCGAGAGCTTCACGCGATTGAGAACCCAGGCGGTCGAGCCGGTTGCGTACAAGGAAGGGGCTCAACACGACAAGTGCGAGAAAGGGCGCTAATGCCGCCGCCATCGGCCAGCCGAAGCTGATAAGAGTTGCAAGTACAACGGCGGGCACGAGCATTGCGATGAACGCCGGCGCAACCGTGTGTGCATAGAAGTACTCCACGGTCTCGACATCTTGCGTTGCCATCGATGCGAGATCACCGGTGCGTCGGTACAGAAGATATGCCGGGGCTAAGCGTTCCAGCTTGTCAAATAAACGCACGCGCATCTCTGCCAAGAGTTTGTACGCCATATCGTGGGCAAACCAAGACTCGAGCCAGTGCAACGCCCCCGCAACGGGCGCAGCGATGGCCAACGTAAGCAATAATCCCGTGAACTCACCGCTTACCTTGACTTGCGCCACGATCAGCGCAGAAAGCACGCCGACGCCGATTAATGCGACAACACGGGCGATACCGAATACGAAAGTGAACGCGAGCTTCAAACGTTCCGTCGTCACCAGTTTCAAGAGCTCAGTTGTAGTACCAAACCAGCCTATCCCCTCGGCGCGCAATATGGCGTCGGTGGGTTCGAGCTCGGCGACGTGCCTGCCGATGTCGCGCTCATCAACCGCATCGGCGGGGTCCGGACCATCTAGGTAAGCGGTTTCAAACATCTGATTACCTGGCTCCGCGGCTTGCTCACCCATCAAGCGTCTGTATGGACCATCGCGTGCGATCAAGATGTTGTGGGGGCCTTGCTCCACTATCTGGCCGTTTTCCAGCACCAATATTCGGTCGGCTGTGATGACGCTCGACAATCGGTGTGCGAGGGTCAGCGTGGTACGTCCTCGCATCACCCGCTCAAGGGCCTCTTGAATGAACGCCTCGTTTTCGGCATCAACTGCCGATAACGCTTCGTCCAGAATTAGAATTGGCGCATCGCACAGCAACGCACGTGCGATCGCAATACGCTGGCGTTGGCCGCCGGATAAGCGAATGCCTCGCTCGCCGATGACGGTGGCATATCCTTGCGGCAGTCGCTCAATGAAATCGTGTGCATTTGCGGCCTTCGCGGCGGTCTCAAGCGCGTCGCTCGTCGCATCCGGCATAGCGAAGCGCAGGTTTTCCTCGACGGTGCCGTGAAAGAGATAGGTGTCTTGATTGACGACGGCGAACATTGCGCGCAGTGCTGAAAAAGATAGGTCGCGCAGATCGGTATCACCCACACTGATTCGACCCTTGATCGGATCGTAGAAACGCAGCAGTAGGCGGACGATCGTCGACTTGCCGGAACCGCTTGAACCAACAATGCCGATGCGCTCGCCAGGCGCAACCTTGAAGCTCAGATCATCATGCACGGTGCTTGCATTTTCAGTGGCGGGATATGAGAAGGTGACGTTCTCGAACCGGATGGACGGTTCGGCATCAACGCACGCGGCGGTGCCCTCCCGAGATACGGTCGGTTCGGCTTCGAGTAACTGGAATATCGCTTGCGCCGAGGACTGCCCGAGCATCCCGGTATGAAGTTGAGCTCGCAGGTCCCGTAATGGACGAAACAGCTCCACGCCCATCATCAAAATAATCAAGAGCGCTTCCAGACTCATCTCGCCGGAGGAGACACGAAAAGCCCCTAATCCCAACGCAGCTGCGGCACCGATGGCAATGCCGCTATCGGTGATGCCGCGGCCGAGGCCGTTGGTTGCGTTGACACGCATCGTGCCCGTAACGAGCTCCTCAGAAGCTGCGGCAAGTACGCGCGCGCGCGCGCGCGCCTGGCCGAATGCTTTCAGCGTTGCTAAGCCTTGCACCGCATCAAGGAACTCCGTCGCAAAGTTGCGGTACGCACGCGACCGAGCGAGGCTTGCTCGGTAGTCGAAGCGATGGAAGATGCTGGGGGCGACCAGCGTGACTAACGCAGCGCTCACCAGCACAAACGCAACCGGCAGATCCAGAAACGCGACGAACGCAAAGATCGCAATGGGCGTCATCAACGCGATCACTACTTGTGGCAGAAACTGGCCGAAGTACGTCTCCAACTGCTCGACGCCATCAACCACCGACACCATGAAGTCGCTGGTACGTGCTGTGCCGAACCACGCCGGCCCGAGAGCGACGGTCTTGTCGTAAAGTGACTTACGGATTTTGAGCTGTACACGTGCGGCGGTGTGGTGGGCGACCATGGTGCGCACATACTCGAATATGCCGCGCAAGATCATGACGAGCGCGACGACGGTGATGGGTAGTAAGAGCTCGTTCCACGCTGCGCCTTGAAACACCTTGGCGATGAGCCAACCGAGCAGCGCTAGGCGGGCGAGACCCACGAATGCTGCAACGAGGCCAATGAGCACGGACCAGGCTATGCGCCCACGAACCCCGCGTGTGAATGCCCATAACCTAGAGTCGAAATACATGTGCTGAGCCTATTGATTCTTCGCGGGCAATCAAACGCGTCATCGTGCTCGCATTTGGGCGACGACAAATGCGGCTGTAACTTTGCCGTCCGGATGCAACGTACATTGCTTTAGTCTCCTTGGACACAAAACCTACGCCTCTCACCGAAAGCTGTCATGGGTCTTTGCCTCGATGTCGCGCTGGAGGATATGCGATTAACGAATGAAACCGGTGTTAGGCTTCGGCGCTGGTATCAATAACTGGAGGAAACAATGGCCAACTTATATAGGAGCGTTTTAGCTCTAGCCCTTCTGACCGGGAGCAGTTCATTGCTCGCGTTCGAAATAACCGGTGAAACCTTCTCTGTAGAGGGTACGGTAACCGGTGTCGAACTCACGGCCGATGGTGGCACTATCAATGCGGTTGGCAATGCAGGTCGATACGGTAAGGTCTTCCTGACATGGAATATGACACTTAATCCGAACTCTGATTCCCAAGGTGCCTTTACGGGACGAGGCATGGGTATCGACGATGACGGAAATCGGGAGGCGGGTAGTCGTTATGGTGTCTGGCGTAGGTCTGGAACCACGATTACGACTTTCTCTCTTGATGACGTCACGGACGGGAATCAAAATTTATGCCGCTCAACAATTGACCTGCACAACAACACCTTCACAATGACCTTTTATCCCCTTCCTAAATAATAGGTAGGAAATCAGCGAGGGAGGACGCCTAGCGGTGTCTTTCCCTTTGCGTTAATCGTTACGCCTCTCGCCGAGACCCGCCGTTGGGTTTGAGCACTGAGTTGAAACCGATTAAACGAGGAGTTCCCATGGATATATCCCAACGTTTGGAGCGTATCGAAAGTATCGAACAAATACGCAACCTGAAAGCGTTGTATTGCGACCTCTGCGACGAAGGTTACGATGCCGAAGCGCTATGCGCTCTTTTTACCGAAGACGCTGTATGGGACGGCGGTCGGCTGGGGCGTTTTGAGGGTCGCGAACGTATGCATCGTTTTTTTACCAACATGCCAAACGTCATGTCCTTCGCAATTCATCATGTGACCAATTCAGCAATCGATCTCAGTGATGATGGACAATCGGCCGAGGCTCGCTGGTATCTCATACAAATGGCTACGCAGAAAATCGAAAATAAGGCAGTTTGGTTGGCCGGTCGCTACGTTGATCAACTTATCCTTCAAGAAGGCGTCTGGAAATTTCGTCATATCGAACTTAACGCACGCTTTTACTCGCCTTACGATCAAGGCTGGGCAGAAACCCCTTTCTTGGAAGTATGACCATGAGTGCCGCCAGTCAGGTGAGAAGCGAAATCCAGTATTTCCCGGCCGACGGCGGGGACATCAGGACACATCCGCCCAGACGCTATGACATGCGGAGCCCGGCAACAGCAGGAGCTGGCGGCTCCGTCGCCGCGACCATCATTCGAGATGGCCGGCAAGCTGTCGATACTGGACTCGAAAAAAGCGGCTTTGAGTTAATTCAACGCTCTACCTCAGTATCCAATTTCTTAGATAACGAAGAAGTCATGCGCGTCTACTACGAAGAATGCAAGACGCTCGCAAAGGAGTTAACGGGTGCATCCCTTGCCTTCACGTACGACCACCTGATTCGCGAGCCTGGACGCCAAATTTCTGGGGGTGGTACCGACGGGCAATCGTACGTAACCGGGAAAGAAGCCGGTGGCGGCTATATTGGGACTGCTCACATGGACTATACCGACAACACGACCTGGTCAAATTATCTTGCCTTACATAACGAACAGCCTCCGAAATCACCTCGAAAGGTCCTTTCGCTAAATTTTTGGCGTGGCCTAAGCACCGTCGTCGACGATTACCCGCTTGGTGTTTGCGATGCACGTACGGTCAAAGAAATCGACCTGTTTGAGACGGTCGTGTACGGCTACGGTGCCAGCAACTACAGCTGGCACGACATAGGCATCGAGACTTTTAGTGTGAAATATTCTGAGGATCAGCGGTGGTTCTATTACCCGCAGATGAGGCCAGACGAGGTACTTGTGTTCAAAGCCTACGATTCGGCCGGAGTGATCGGGAACACATGCCCCCACAGTACTTTCTCGAACCCCTCAGCAGATCCAAATTCGCCTGCTCGGCGCAGCATCGAATTACGCGTCCTTTGTTTCGTTACCTAGTCCCACATAGCGTACGAGAGGCAAACGTGAGCCTCGGTATTGATTGTTCCCTTCCGTATCGACGTACATCAGGAGCATTTCCTCTGCCTATACCGAGATCCATCTTGTGTCTTTTGGAGGTTACCATTCGGCCTAATAGTTGTTGAGTTAAAGCACTAGGGGGAAATAATTGGCTGGTAGTACGATCGTTGAAGTAGTCCCACCCGAACTAGAGGACGCCGTGGAAGCAGCCATCGCATTTATCAACGAAAAACGCGATGGAAAGTTTCAGCTGACGGGGTTGGTGGCCGCGCCGGAGTCGTCGGGTTTTCCACAGCGAGATTCAGTAGAACTTGGTCTTGTGCTTTGTGACGGTGATTTGTGCATCCGCGAACAGGTGTGTATTCGGCGGGATGGAGAAAATTACGAAGTGTCGGAAATCGAAACGGCTGACCCGCAGATTCCACCACACCTCGATCCCCCTGCCGGTATCCGTTCTAATTGGCTAGACGATCAGTTGCAGAAGTATTCTTTCGTTCTACTCCTTTATTACCGTGGTTTATGGTGACCACCATGTCGCTCCGAGTTACGGAGCTTCGGCGAATCCGGCGTCCTCGAAAAAATTCGTGAGGTAGGAGGCGAAGTTTTTGCCTTGACCAGTGAACCTCAGAGTCTTGCCAGCGAAGCTGAGGAAGCTTGGGGGATAGGCTTTGCGTCGATCGGTGATCCGCACCACGAGATCCGTGATACTTGCCAAGAACGAGGTATCGTAAACGTCTTCTCGAATCCGGACTTTGGTCATCTGGACTCGAGACCCTGGGCTAGTCACCTAAAAGGTTATTTCCAGCCAGCGGTGGTTGCGATCGCATCGAATAGCCGCGTGTTATATCGGTGGCGCTGTCGTCCTACTCGAAAAAATATGAGTGGAGCCGGTCAGCGACCTACCGCGGAATATGTTTGGTCGCAGGTAGAAAACCAGCTCGTCCACGGCTCGAAAGATGTGGAGTTGGATGAGTCGCCCGAGTTCGCCCTCACCGATGTGAGCTGGTTTACGTTTCTGTCGATTATGCTGGCACACGGATGGTTCATTCGACCGAAAGCGTTCCCGCTAGCGCGCAAGGGTGATAAACGGTCGGCCAGGCCCAGTCGAATGAGACGTCGAATTGCGCTTTTTGTCGCTGCGTGGGCTGTCGCTTTTGTATTGTTCCCAGTGGGATGGGTAGTTTCGAGTCTGGTCTTATGGGGAGCATTAGTGTGGCCAGGCATAGCGACGGTGAATCGGCAATTCCAAAATATTTCGGAGGCTGAACCGCCGCTGAGATCGTAACGGTCAGAGATGCTGCAGTATCGGCACCGTGGGTGATGACAAGTCATCCCCCAACTGCTTGCCTCCGAAAATGCCGGTATAAAACTTGCTCTGAACCATCTCAGCAAAGTACTTAATCCCCGGATACGAAACGATCACGACTTGATCGAAGTCCACATCATCTTCGAGAGATACTGCCCGACCCATATGAACTGGCCCGTGTCCAACTTCCGACAGCATGGACATCATCGAATTACCGTACTTGGCATTTGCACTCTTCTGCCTCGCATCGCCAAGTTTCTGGAAATTGATGATGACCAACGCATCCTCGCTGAACGCCTCGTTTTCAGTTACCACCTGCTCCAGAAGGGTTCTTTGAGCGGCGGCTTGGCGACTGTTATCCGCTGGCACCTCAACAGGCTCAAATGGATAGGTCGCGGGGGCGCCAGAGAAGAAGTGGCGAATACGTCTCTGCAACATAGAGAGCGAGACAACAAGGTTCCGCGTTGTCTCGCGTTGCATACCGAGTGACCAGATGCGGGTGAATTCGCTCTTCAGACCCACGTAGTTCGCGCTTGCAGCGGCGGTTTCCCAGGCGTCTCGCGTCGCATACTGTGAAACGATGAAAGCTTCCCATTCAAGATCAGGCATCTGCTGTGACTTACGTGGTCTTGGAAACGCAACTTTCCCCGCATAAATGACCTTGGCACCCTGCTGCTCGACGCCTTTCACATATCGACCAACCCCTTCAAGGAGCTCCTGGCCGGGTTTGAGCTTCAATGCTGAAACGACATGGAATGCGTCTGAACTATGGAACAGATCCTGGCGGTCAAATAGCACACGGCGCCGCAACTTGGAGTGGTTCCGTAGCTGAGCGCCAACGACGAGTACAGTCATCGCTACGAGTACACAAATGGTAACCAGCATGATGCTCATATCACCCCTAATGTTTGCGTTCGTATGTCACACGTTAGCCTGAAATCGAATTAGGCGTCGCGAACTCAACAAACCGTCGGTATTGACCATCCTTGTATGTCATTAGCTCTTCATGAGTGCCTTCTTCGACTACTTCTCCGTTATGAAGAAACAGGATTCGATCCGCGTGCTGAATAGTGGATAGGCGATGAGCAATCACAATGACGATGTTGTTGTCGGTTTTATCGATGGCTTTTAATAGTGATGCCTCGTGCTCAGGGTCCAACGCTGCGGTGGGTTCGTCCAGAATCAAAATCGAGGCCCGACGGAGCAGGGCACGGGCGATGGACAATCGTTGTTTTTGTCCGGTTGAGAGTGTGCCACCCCCACGTTCGATCCGTGATTCGAAACCATCAGGCATAGCCGTAATAAATTCGAGGGCACCTGCCTGTTCGCATGCGGCGGTTAAGTCTTCAAGCGTTGCGTTTGGATTCGCGATGCGTAGATTAGCTGCCACGGTATCTGTAAGTAGTTGATGTTCCTGGAACACATAGGCAACGCGTTGGCGCAGCTGTTCCGTACTTATATTGGTCGTGTCCGTATCGTCTATCAAAACCCGTCCTGAGGAGGGCCGGACGAATTTCGGGATCATATAGCCGAGAGTTGTCTTGCCGGCGCCGGTTGCACCGGCAATGGCGATGGTTTCACCGGGCTTTGCATGAAACGAAACGTTGTTTAGAGCGAGGCGCCCATCGGGATAACTGAAACTGACATTGTCGAAGCGAACGCCGGTAACGGTTCCCGGGTTGGGAATACCTGTATAGGTGCTCGGGCTTTTTTCTGTCTTGTGATCCATCATGAAGAACACGCGTCTGGCGGCAGCCGCGTTGTCCTGTTGTTCGATCCAAATTTGACCGAATTGCATCGATGTTTCGTATAACAATGAATACATACGAATAATGACCGGCGTATCACCTAGGGTCAGGTGACCGTCGATAATGCCCTTGAAGATAATCCAGAACCCCACGGTCTGGAACAACAAGTGGATATTGTCGGCGATCCAGATAACGACGTTTTTTACCAGTAAGAGAATTAATGACTGTTTGAACGACTCCTTGCTTGAATCACGGAACTTTGCCTGCTCCTGTTGACCACCCCCAAGACTCTGTATTGCGGCTACGTTCTTTAGCCCCTCTTCAAGATCGTTGGTGGTTGCGCTTCCGGAGGACCGGCTCGCGTGGCTGGCAGCCCGCATCCAGTTGGCGAAAGGTGAAGTCAGAAATAACGTAATCAGTACGGCGGATAGACCTACCCACACTAGCTCGGGAGCAGTGTTGCCGTAGACCATAAAGAGTACCCAGAGGTTGAGTGCCACACTAAACACCATGGTGTAGGGGTTCACGGTCAGCGCATGACAGATGCCCGCGATGGAAGGGGTATCGTGCAGTACTCTGAACATTGCGTCGCCGGAACGCTGTTGCTGCAGTGTGGTGAGTGGTAAACGTGACATATTGCCGAAGAGCGCCAGGCGGACATGATGGGTAATGCGTTGTGACAACCGGATCGCAACGCTGAGGTCGATTAGGCCGATAAGACCATGAGCGGAACTCATGCCTGAACTGACCTTGTTTTCCGATTGGGTTGCGACGTCGGCACCTTCCGCTAGGTTCGACTCGAGCACTGTGTTACCTGAGTAACCAACCAGTATAAAAATAAGCGCCAATGTCACGAGCGCATAGAAGGTTATGTCCAAAGGCGAAACGTTCGCGACCGCCTGAAGGAACGGACCCATGAAGAATGGATACAGCAAGGCATCCTGAACAGGTAGCCGCATGACGCCGTGATCCACAACGATCTTGAGAAACCAGGGGAGGGGTAAGCCAATGACAAAAATCAGGGTGACGAGAACCAATCGAATGGTCAGCAATGGTTGCTGTGGCCAGAGATAACCCAGGGAGCGACCAAATATCGCGATGGCCTTGCGATTATTGACACGAGAATCAAGGTCGAGTCGGTCGTGGTATTCAGTCATCCGCAGCCTCTATGGAAGCGAATCGTTGATAGTCGCCGCCTTGACTCAGAAGCTCCTCGTGGGTACCGGTTTCGGTAATCCGACCATTCTTGAGGAATACGACGCGGTCTGCATCGCGGATGGTCGAAGGACGATGCGTGACGATAAAGACGATCTTTTCTTTTGCCCAGATCCTGAGGTTGCTCAAAACACGTCGTTCGGTTTGCGCGTCCAAAGAAGCCGTCGGTTCATCGAGAATAAGGATTGGTGTATTTCGAACCAGTGCCCGAGCTATGGATAACCTCTGCTTTTGTCCGGTGGATAAGAGTGCGCCACCGACACCCAATTCAGTTCGATAACCTTGAGGCAGCTCTTCAATGAACTCCGCACAGGCGATTTTCACCGAGCTGTGAAGCTGGGAATCGGAAACATCAGGTGCTGCGTAGCGCAGATTGTCTTCGATGGACACAGGAAACAGAGTGTTTTCCTGCAATGCGATTGCCACGTTCTTGCGCAACGCCTCAATCTTGACGGATCGAATGTCCGTTTCATCGACCTTGATATGGCCGCTATCGGGGTCAAACAGGCGTAATAACATTGAGACCAGTGTTGACTTTCCGCTACCGGAGGGTCCGACGAGAGCGATCACCTCTCCGACGCGGGCAGTGAGGTTGACCTCCTGAAGTACGGGCGATTCAGGACGGTAACCGAAGGTGACATTGTGAAATGAAACACCCTGATGCACGTCGGGGAACGGCTCGGGATTCTCGGCATCGGTGACTTCGGGCTCAAGATCGAGCAACCAAAATGCGCGGCCCAGACCGACTGCCATATCCTGAGCCAGGCACCAAACGCGGATCAGATCTTCGAACGTCGACTTGAACGCCTCGACGCTCCCACGCCGAGCCTGATGTGCGGCGACGGTCCATGCGGTTACCGATAAACCGAAGAGTACGAGCAGGCTCGCGCCAAATACGACGTCGCCCTCCAGAACGTAACGCGTTGCAATGTAGTCGGTGACAAACAGCACCAGGACCAGAATGTAGGCGGTACATACTTTGACCATCGCAAATTCACGACGCAGGCTAAACGCGGTATCTATGGCTTGCGTCGACTCTGACTGGAACCGATCATAATTGGGCGTCTCAAATCCGTATGCTTTTATTGCCTGAATGCTTTGAAAGGTTTCCTGCACGCGGGTGAATAGCGTGGCGCTTGCCTGCCTTGCTGCACGGCTTAAAGCTCGAAGACGCGGTGTTATCGCGATCAGTAGGACAACGCACGCGACGATACCGATGAGCAATAGAGAGCCGAACCAGGGACTGAATAGTGATGCGATAGCTAATTGCATCGTCAACGTCGTGAGCCCAATGACGGGCACAACGACTACGTTGTCAACAACGGCGGTGACCATCGCGCTGTCCTGAAATACTCGGTAGATCGCGTCCCCGGCGGACGACTTGGAATGAAAACGCAGACTAAGTTCTTCAGCGTTGGCCACCATACGGGTACGGAGTCGCTGATTGACTCTTTGCAGGATCCACGCTTTGTACATCTGAATGACGATGGCAACCGTGGTGGTGACGACAACAATCACGGCTGTCAGGATGAGAAAACGAATAAGCACCGTTTGCCTGGCAGCTTTCGTCAGCTCATCGGTGTCGACGTAACCGGCTTCCGGCAACAACATGATGCTTGCTTGTGCGGAGCTTAGGCGAGCTCCCTGGCCAACGGAATCCCATAATACGTCGAAGCCCAGAAACGCCACGGCGGTACCGAAGCTGATCATCGCCAGGGTCATGCCCAGTAATGCAATGAAATGCTTCAGCTCTGCGAAGATATAGGGCCAGGTGCTCAGGTAGATACGTACGAGGCCGCTGGCGTTCAATCTGAGGTCGGGCTGTATAGCCATTTGGTGGGCGATATTAAGTCACCGATAAGTTGCGGGCATTCCTAATAAGAATCCTACGAACAAGCCAAGTAGTGCGCCTGGAGAGACTCCTCCCTCCGCACCAAAGACGCTCTGGTTTATGTCGCTCGAACCGCGGGGATAGTTATCTCGCCAGTTGCTTGTTGCAAGGAATCGGAGAGTATAGTTGCGGTGCTGTAAATGTCTCATAACTTGAGGAATTTGCCATGGTCTTCAATGAAACTATATTGGGAGCGCTGATTATCGGCCTGTTGGTGGGTGGAGCGATTCTGTACGCCAACTCCAAGTCGAATGCGCAGCTGCTAGCAGCGGATGACGGTATCGACGTGGCGCGACGCGTAAAAGAGGCGGTACCATCAGAAGAACACCGCCAAATAATTATTCGGAAAGAAATAAGCACGGATTCCGACACACTGCTGAAACAACCCAACAGACAGTCGGCCAAAGACTCTAACGAAGTCCGTATTGAACTGCGGCTTGACGGTTCGACCCTCGAACCCGCGGAAATTGCTGAGAAGATTGAGAAAGCGCTCCAAAGTGGTCTGCAGGAACTGCCCTTTGACGTTGAAGTTAATATCAGCACGAGCTCCAGTTAATCAATCTAAGAATCGTGTCGGATATCTATCCGTCACGAATGCCTAGCATGCTTTCGTCGCAGTCAGCCATCTTTCTGCGCCTCTCCCATCCTACTTATTAGCGCTTCTATTGATTGGCGAGATGCCATATCTAAACCTACAAACTCTCC
>CAJWCW010000064.1 GCA_913030615.1 uncultured Gammaproteobacteria bacterium
CCGCGAACGTTGCAACGAGCTGATACCGTTGTGCTATGGGAACGATCCCCGATCCCGTTGATGTCGGAAAAACCAGGATGATCGGATCGCCCTGCACCAGACCCATCAAACGAACAAGTGGTTCTCCCAATGCAATACCGGCACCCCTTAGCAGCGGGAGCGAACCAGAAACCATCGAATCTGCAATAAAACTACCTCCATCCTGAGTTTCGATTCCATAGATTTTCAGCGCCTGGGATGCTCCGGGCACCGATAGCATAGCTTCGCCCTGATAGAGACGTTCAACGTCAATGACGCCCGGCATTGCCAATACGGCCTTTCTATCCTCTTCCGTTAAGACTCTCTTTGCTATGAAGGCGTGCGGTACAACACCTAGAAGCCGTCCCTTAACTTCTTGGTCGAATCCATTCATCACACTCGTCACCACTGTGAGAATCGTTACTCCGAGTACCAGTCCCACCAACGAGACCCAATTAACTAAAGCCGCATAGACGTTGTCCCGTCGGAAGAGATATCGAAGCGCAATCCACACGGAAGGTAATCGCTTAATGAGTAACTGATTAGGCATTTAGCTTGCCGTCTTCCAAAACGAACGAGCGGTGCATTTTGTCCGCAATCGACGCGTCATGTGTCACGACGATAAACGCTGTGCCCGTCGCAGTACTCATCTCTGCTATCAGCTTCATCACTCGGGAAGCATTTTCGCGATCAAGATTACCGGTGGGCTCATCGGCTAAAAGGATGTCGGGCTCGGTCGCCATCGCTCTCGCTAGAGCGACACGTTGCCGTTCGCCACCTGAGAGTTGATGTGGTCGATGTCCGACCCGCTCCGTCAAATCAACCGCGTCCAATAGGTTCTTCGCCCGTTCCTCCGATTCGAGCGAGGTACGACCCGAAACAATCAGGGGCATCGCCACGTTTTCGAGAGCGGAAAACTCGGGTAGTAGGTGGTGAAATTGATATACGAAACCCATGTATTGATTACGGATGGCGGCTCGACCATCGCTTGAAGCAGAAGTCATGCTTTGACCGGCAACCCTTACCTCACCGACGTCCGGATCGGCTAAGCCCGCAAGTATGTGCAGTAACGTG
Organism: uncultured Gammaproteobacteria bacterium; assembly: GCA_913030615.1. Classification (GTDB taxonomy): domain Bacteria; phylum Pseudomonadota; class Gammaproteobacteria; order Pseudomonadales; family Azotimanducaceae; genus UBA11889. The sequence goes on from CAJWCW010000064.1 coordinate 1,093, forward strand.
CTCTTGCCGGTTCCAGAGCGACCTACCACGGCCACCCTCTCGCCCTTCCTAATATCTAGGTCAATGCCGTCGAGAACCCGCAGTTCCCGCTCACCGTCTACGAACCGTTTACGAAGATTTTGAGCTGACAATACATCACTCATGTTGAAGTGCTTCCGCGGGACTCGACGAGCTCGCCCGCCACGCTGGATACAGAGTTGCCAACAGCGTCAGCAATCCAGCAATACCCGCAACATGCCACACATCGGCCAACGTTAATGCGAACGGCAGCGTGTCAACCACGTATTCACCCATGAGTTTGACACCAAGCAGTGACTCAAGCGTCGGAAAGCCGGCCTCGGCCAATACTCCGAGGAAATAGCCGAGACCAATTCCAGCAGCGACCCCAACCGCCGAAATTGCCAGCCCTAAGGTCACAAACGTTGCGATAAGCAAGGACCGGTTGCTTCCCATCGTCCGCAAGATCGCGATGTCGCCTCGGCGCTCACTCACGATCATTACCAGCGTTGAAACAAGATTGATGGACGCGACGGCAACCAACAAGGATAGAAGGAGAAGCATCATCCCTTTTTGAGCCCTAATCGCGCTGTAGAGCGGTCCGTACGTTTGGAACCAAGTGGATACAGCGAATTCGTCGCTCAGCGACGCGAGTATTTCAAGTCCAACCTCACGAGCTCGTAACGGATCATCGAGCCACACTTCAACCGAGTGAACGCCCGGACTCACTCGATACAACTTCGCGGCATCAAGTCGGTGAAGAAAGACGTAGCGTTGATCAAGCTGCGACCCAGTATCCAATATTCCTTGAACGCGAAACGATTTTTGCCGCGGGAACGCCCCAAGTATGGTCACCGTGACATCGGGAACCACGACAGTCACGGAACTACCGATCTTCAGGCCCAAGTCTCTGGCAAGATTCTCCCCGACAACGATTCCATATTGGCCTGGGGTCAGCGCGTTCAAATCGGCACCTCGCACATATTGGTTTATCCGTGAGACCCGACGATACTGATCGGGCTCGATTCCAGTAATGATTACACCCCGTACCTTTTGACCCAAAGAAAGCAGGGCTTGTCCCTCGATCACGGCTGCGGAACCGTCGACATGGGGGATACCACCTACCAGCTGGAGTAGTTCCGACGAAGTTACGATCGATTCGCGCGCTCGGATCGACACGTGCGGGATGACACGTAAGATCCGATTCGTCAGTTCCCTCTCGAACCCAGCGACCACTCCCTGCACGAAAAGAAGGACTGAAACGGATATTGCAAGACCCGCCAACGCAACAAAAGTTACGAGAGAGAGATGGCCATGCGAGGAACCCGCATACCGCATACCGATATTCACGGACAAAGGACGAAACATCGAAAAGTTTTTAGTGTAAGTCAGGGGTTTGGTCCCACGACAACCGAATAAAACGGCCAGCCACACCGCGTACAATGCGCCCAGCTACGTTCTTGGATACTTTTTTAACTATATATATCAACCACTTATATGAATTTATCTTAAATGGACCGTCGTTCATAATATTCTCGAGGCTGCTCTACAAACTCCAATCTAGATTCAAGATTACCGACCACATTGCTTGGAGATCACCTTCAGGCATACGGGTTAAACTAGCATGCTGAGTCATCTGGTAGTTCGTCGATGGACAGGTATCTTTTCCCCACCGTCGTTTTGGCCGCGTTAGTCGGATTTGTCTTAGCCTGGGCATTTCCGGGCACTCCTTGGCTACTGGAAGCTGCTGCGTTATTCAAAGAACTGTTTTTGTCCGTGCTTAAAATGATTGTTGCGCCGCTGGTTTTTTTCTCGGTGGTGTCAGGAATAGTTCGTTTAGATGCCGCAAAGCAACTCCGCCGAATCGGAACGCTGACCGTCTCCTACTACGTAGTCACCACTGCATTCGCCATTACCTTAGGTCTCACAGTCGTATTTCTATTCCACCCCTGGACGAACGCGCCGCCACTCAGCGCCATCGAGACAACGTCCACCCATGCCACCTTAATTGGAACGTCTGAAAATACGTTCGGTTCGTTGGTTCGTAATCTATTAGGGCAAATGTTCGTTAATCCTTTTTCCGCTCTTGCGGAACTCAATATCCTTGGGATCGTGACCAACAGTATTGTCCTGGGATTGTCACTTCTGATGGTCCTTCCCAGCGATAGCGTAGTGAAACGATCGATCCATGAGATCACAAATGCTATCTACAAATTGGCGAGTTGGGCCGTGTGGGTGGTCCCAATCGGCATCGTCGGCATCGTCTATCAAATGACGACAAACGCAAATTTGGAGTTAATCGGACAGCTTGCGGCATTTTCTGGTGTTGTGATCGGGACCACGCTCCTGCACATGGTCATCATCCTGCCCTCCATCGCCTGGTTAGGCGGGCGTGTGCGACCAGCTACTCTCGCGAAGAAGACTTTACGACCTATCGTCGTTGCGCTTTCGAGTTCATCGAGTGCGGCGACACTTCCCGTCAGTTTTCAAGCCGCCAATGATCTCGGAGTTAGCTCGACCACGGCAAGTTTCGTGCTACCTCTTGGTTCGACCATCAACATGGACGGAACGGCCCTTTTTGAGGGCGTTGCAGCGATTTTTCTAGCTTACCTCTTCGGACTTGATCTCAATGCCACTGCCACCGTCACGGTGTTCCTTGTTGCTATGCTCGCGTCCATCGGCGCACCTGGAATTCCGTCAGGATCGATGGCCGGCATGCAAATGGTGCTCCTTGCTGTCGGGATACCCTTGGAAGGAATACTGATACTACTTTTGGTTGAACGTCCTCTCGACACTATTCGAACCTCAGCAAATGTGCTCGGGGACCTCGTCGGATGCGTCGTGATCGACCGACATGCAGACGTTACTTAGGTCGATGGTTCCACTTTAGAGTGATTCGAAATTATAAAATGGTTCGCAAGTTCGCTTGACGCGCGTCTGGCGCAATGGGGAAACTACTCCTTTGTCCGTTGAGTTTTGTGAAGCGTACCTGTCAAAACCGCCTCACGCTCACCGGTTTGGATCCACAACGTGTTAGGGGGAAGCATGCCCGAATTTTGTAATGTCGAAAAAGCCGATCATGTGTTGACAGTAAAACTCAATCGACCCGAAAGATTGAATGCCCTGCACCCACCAGCGAACGCAGAACTGGGCGAAGTTTTTGACGAATTCGCAAACAACGACGATCTCTGGGTTGCCATCATCACCGGGGAGGGGCGGGGTTTTAGTGCCGGTAACGATCTTCGATATCAAGCGGAAGGAGGTCAACGGGTTCCAACACCGAGGGGATTTGGAGGGCTGTCGTCGCGATTCGACCTGACGAAGCCTGTCATTGCAGCCGTCAACGGCGTCGCCATGGGTGGCGGCTTTGAAATCGCGCTTTCGTGCGATCTCATCGTCGCATCGGAAAACGCGATTTTCGCACTTCCAGAGCCCAAGGTGGGGCTCGCAGCGCTCGCCGGTGGATTGCAACGATTGCCGCGTCAAATCGGATCCAAACGAGCTCTTGGAATGATCCTCACTGGTCGCCACGTGCCAGCGCAGGAAGGTTACGAGTTGGGTTTTGTAAACGAAGTCGTACCCCACGATGAATTAATGGACGCGGCGCGTCGATGGGCGGGCCAAATCCTCGAATGCGCGCCGTTATCGATTCGGGCAAGCAAAGACGTCGTCTATCGAAGCTTATCCATAGGATCGTTGCAGGAATCGATGGAAATTCCATACGACTCTGTCAAAGCGATGTCGACCGGCGAAGATTTTGTCGAGGGCCCGAAGGCTTTTTCAGAAAAACGTCCACCCAACTGGAAAGGCCGCTAGATTCGGCAACGAAGCCGTTGAGACCGTTTAGGAACCAAAAAAGCCGAGGGACTCTTCGAGCCGAAATCTGCGGGCGGGCTATGTTATGAGATCGTGCAACACAGCGATCTGCTGTTCGTACTCGTCAACGGTTTGATAGCGAATACCGCAGACAAAACGTTCAATTCCGACTTCACGGTATGCATCGAGGCGCACCCGCGATCGAGAAACGTCTGCGAGTGGTAGCCCACCCATAATCGTAATAGAACCCGCGGCACGACCGGCACGTTCGCAATATTCAAGATATTGACCGCGCAACTCGGGGATACTCTCTGGTTCAAGCCCCATTGGAATCCAACCGTCGCCAAATAGCGCCGCACGTTGAAGCGCGTGAGGGGCACGGCCACCAACTAACACGGGCGGCTTATTCGGCCTGGGCTTGAAAAGGAATCGTTGTCCGTTAAGTTCTACTTCGTCGCTGTCGAAACACGAGTTGAAAATTTTCAGCGTCCGATCGGATGTGCTTCCCCGCCGTCGTCGATCCAATCCAAGGGCACGAAATTCGGCATCCATCCAGCCAATCCCCACTCCTAGGAGAAGCCGACTTCCGGATAGCTCTTGGAGACTTGCGACTTGTTTAGCCGTCATCAAAGCGCCTCGATACGGAAGGATCAGGACGCCGGTCCCGAGACGTATGCGTTCGGTCGCACCTGCAATCCACGCCAAGGTAATTAAGGGTTCAACATAACGCCCATCTGAACCCTCGGCATCATCTGGTGGGATAGCTATATGATCTGTGATCCAAAGCGATTCGAGGCCTGCGCCTTCCGCTAGCTGTGCGCATCTCGATATGACTTGCGCTTCTGATTGCGTACCCATATTGCGTAACGTGACGCCAAGTTCCATCGTTGCTCCTCAGAAGTGTTAACAGACCTAAAGTTGATCAAACGCGGACACGAACGCTACGCTAGCAAAAGCAAAGCGTTCCAACGAGCCCATTGAAAAAGGATTCTCAAGCATAATTGGCTGTTCATGCAGTCCAACGCTAAACCACCATCCGACCCCATGACCACTACGAATACCCAATACACGATCCTGCGGCTGTTGCAGTTCTTAATCGATCGACTACGGAACGATTCGGTGAGTTTGCCACGATGAAAAACCTACTGGTCAGCTCCCTCGCGTTTACCAGCGGCTTCGTCATCATGTCGCTCGAACTGCTGGGTGGCCGATTATTAGCCCCATACTTTGGAAGCAGCATTTACGTCTGGGGTAGCGTAATTACGGTGTTCATGCTCGCGCTTTCCGCCGGCTACCTAACAGGGGGATGGTTATCGCTGTTCAATCCATCACTGAAGCGTTTCTCACTCATTTTTTTTTCGTCTGCCGCGACACTTTACCCGCTCGCAATGATCACCGAGCCGGTAATGGAAAGAGTTTTCGAGGCCTTCACGGACCCTCGCTGGGGTTCGCTTGTTGCGGCCCTCGTTCTTTTTGCTTTGCCCACTTTCATTCTAGGTTTGATCTCGCCCTACGCTGTTCGATTATTGGTCGTTAACGTTGATCGGGCTGGAAATACGGCAGGTAACCTGTATTTCGTATCAACCATCGGTAGCGCCCTCGGAACCCTCGCGACAAGCTTCTATTTCGTACTCTGGTTTCAGATGGACACCATCATTTTCCTGCTCTCTGGAATGCTGCTCGTACTCGGCTTCGTCTCATGGATGGCGGCACGAAGTCGATGAAACGCTCCGCTGCAATGCTTGTTACGCTTGCTGCGTTGGTCATCACCAGTCCGCTTCAGGGACGAATTATTCATCGCGAACAGTCGTTATATCAGACGATTTTAGTCGACGACACGGGTTCTCGCCGTTGTCTTCAATTCTCGGTCCGGCGCGATCAACGTAATCAAAGTTGCATCGATCTAAAGCACCCAGAACAGATGGTATTTACCTATACCCAGATGATGATGGCAGGTCTTCTGCTCGCCCCAGATCCCAAAAATATTCTGATCATCGGCCTCGGCGGGGGGACCTTGCCACTAGCACTAAACGCCCTTTTGCCAGAGGCGCTCATTGACATCGTCGAAATCGACGCCGTCGTCGTGCGGGTTGCCGAAGAATATTTTGGTTTCCAAAGCAGCGAACATTTACAAGTATTCGAGACGGACGGGCGGATCTTTACCAAGCGAGCCATCATGCGCCACGATCAATACGACCTCATCATTCTCGACGCATTCAATGGCGACTATATCCCAGAACACTTGATGACCCGAGAGTACCTTCAAGAAACCCGCACCTTACTCGGCAGCAAAGGAACGTTGGTCGCTAACACATTCTCCCAGAGCCGCCTCTACGATCACGAGTCCGTCACATACGCGTCCGTTTTTGGGGACTATTTCAATTTCAAACAATACCCGAGTAGCAATCGGATCATTTTGGTATCGATGGCCGGCCTACCGACCGTCGATGTATTGAAGGCACGCGCAACGCGCTGGCGCGATCGTCTTCGAGCGTACCGAATTCCGATCCACAATTACCCTGATCGCATGTCTCGGACCATCGACTGGGATCGCGACGCCCGCGTCCTAACGGATCAATACGCGCCGGCAAATCTGCTCCGATCACGTAACCGCCACCGGTGACGGTCCTTCGGCGCTCTACGATAAGCTGCAAAATTAAATACCCGGGCGTATCGTCGTACGATGTTTAACTGGTCTTTACCCTACGTTTCCAGAAGGGCTCCGGTGTTTGCTCGGAACGCCGTTGCGACATCTCAACCGCTCGCCGCCCAAGCCGGCATCGAAATGCTACGGCGTGGAGGCAATGCCGTTGACGCGGCGATCGCGACAGCAATCACTCTCACCGTCGTCGAACCGGCAATGAATGGGGTAGGAAGCGATGCGTTCGCTATTGTCTGGGACGGGCACAACTTGACCGGAATCAACGGTTCAGGCAAATCGCCCGCTGCATGGACACCCCGTCGTTTTACGGGCCCCAACATGCCTACTCAAGGATGGGACTCGGTCACGGTGCCAGGTGCCGTCAGCACATGGATCGCATTATCGCAAAAATTCGGGAAATTACCCTTTGCCGATCTCTTTGAACCTGCCATTCGGTATGCTCGCGACGGATTCCAGGTCGGTACCAAGACCGCTTCTATTTGGTCGTGGTCGGTCGACTCGTTCGCAAACTTCAGCGGTTTTCAAGAGCACTTTGCCCCTCAGGGCAGGTCACCGAGTCCTGGCGAAATATTTGAACGACCCGATCTTGTCGAGACGCTTACCGATATTGCGTATACCAAAGGGGAATCGCTGTACCGGGGACGACTTGCCGACACGATTGTTGGTCAAAGCCAACGGGAGGGTGGCGCGATGGCCCTCGATGATCTCGCCAATCACAGCGTGCTCTGGACCGACCCTATCGCGCAACCATACCGAGACGTCGTCCTTCACGAAATTCCGCCAAACGGGCAAGGACTCGCAGCCCAGATCGCTCTTTCCATTCTCGAACATCTTGACGTGCATTCGATCGAGCCCGGATCAGTCGACTGGATCCATTACCAGGTCGAGGCAATGAAAATCGCTATCAGAGCTGCGTTCGATCACTTCGCTGATCCGGAAGTCATGACGATACCGCCGAGCGAGCTGCTCGAGCCCGGTTCGATCGCTCGTGCCGCGAAATCGATATCCAATAACGCCGCATCTAGGCATCCGCCTGTGGCGTTGCCGGTCTCTGAAGATACCGTCTACTTAACGACAGCGGACGCGGACGGTGCCATGGTGTCGATGATTCAGTCTAATTACCGCGGTTTTGGCTCAGGAATCGTGATCGATGGCACAGGAATTTCGATGCAAAACAGAGGCAGCGGATTTGTGCTGACACCCGGTCACCCAAACATAGTGGCCGGTAACAAACGCCCATTCCACACAATTATTCCCGGGTTCGTGACGCGATCTGACGGCAGCCCAGCGATGGCGTTTGGCGTGATGGGTGGCCACATGCAACACCAGGGTCACGTCCAAATGGTTACGCGTATTTTCGATCACGGCGAAAACCCCCAAGCCGCATCCGACGCGCCCCGTTGGCACGTCAGTCCAGATTACCGTCTGGCCCTTGAAACAGGTACACCGCCAAGAACCATCAAAGCGCTCGAGGAACGAGGCCACGATGCTGTGTTGGTGACAGACGAAGGGCTATTTGGAGGCGCGCAGCTTATCTGCCGTCTGGAAGACGGGTACTGTGCCGCATCGGATCATAGAAAAGAAGGAATGGCCGCTGGTTTTTAAATCGCGAACCCCTTTCGACGTCACTTCCGATCGAAAGTAACTATTCCGACTCTTCTGTCTCATCAAGTTTAAGCGACGCAGAATTCAAGCAGAAACGGAGCCCAGTGGGCGCTGGACCATCAGGGAACACGTGACCGAGGTGAGCATCGCATTGGGAACAAAGGACCTCAGTCCGTAACATGAACATCGTTCGATCTTCCTGGGTGTCAACCACGTCGCTGCTAATTGGTTCGTAGAAGCTAGGCCAACCACTTCCCGAGTCATATTTAGTTTTTGAATCGAACAATGGTTCGCCACAACATCGACACATGTACATGCCTGGCGTTTTGGTTTCACAGTACTCACCCGTAAACGCTTGTTCTGTCGCCGCACGTCGCGTGATTTCAAACTCTTGAGGCGACAACTCAGTACGCCATTCTTCGTCCGATTTAACAACCTTACCCATCTGAAGGCCTCCTGCTACCATGCCCGGTCTTTCTACATTTTGATTTTACGGGCCCGTACGTCGTATGCAAAGCAGCGAACACCAACCTAGCAAAATGATCGAACTGACCCCGACTGGACAGAAACCAATCGTTAAATCCTCGAAACTCAGTGACGTTTGTTACGAGATTCGGGGGCCCGTGATGCGCGAAGCCGAGCGACTCGAGGAGGAGGGTCATCGGATTCTCAAATTGAATATTGGCAATCCGGCACCCTTCGGGTTCCATGCACCCGAAGAAATATTACGCGACGTTATCCACAATCTCCCCAACTCCCAAGGATACGAGAACTCAAAAGGTCTCTACTCTGCCCGTAAAGCCGTAATGCAGGAATGTCAAAAGATAGGAATCGCGGACGTAGACGTCGATGACATTTTTCTCGGTAATGGGGTCAGTGAACTTATCGTTATGGCCATGCAGGGGCTGTTAGACGACGGCGACGAAATCCTCATTCCCTCACCAGATTATCCGTTGTGGTCTGCCGCCGTTCGTCTAAGCGGCGGCAATCCAGTCCACTATCGATGCGACGAAGGCTCGGATTGGCAACCCGACATCAATGACATCCGCAAGAAAACGAGTCGTAGGACCCGTGGAATCGTAATTATTAATCCAAACAACCCCACCGGTGCCGTGTACGAGCGCCAGGCACTGACCGACATTCTGAGTTGGGCGAGACAAAAAGACCTCGTGTTATTTTCAGACGAGATCTATTCAAAGATCGTGTACGACGATGCTGAGCACATACCCCTCGGATCACTTTCTCAGGACGTGCTTACGTTAACGTTCAACGGGCTCTCGAAAGCTTATCGCGTCGCTGGCTTTCGGATGGGATGGATGGTCGTTAGCGGTCCTAAACATCGAGCCCAAGACTACTTGGAGGGCTTGAATATTCTCGCTTCGATGAGGCTATGTGCGAACGTACCGGCGCAACATGCCATTCAAACCGCCCTCGGGGGTTATCAAAGTATTGACGATTACCTTCGGCCTGGTGGTGCTCTTTTCGAACAGCGGAATGTGGCTTACGAGCGCATAAATGCGATCGAAGGGCTCGAATGCGGCAAACCCAAGGGCGCCTTCTATCTATTTCCTCGCATAGATACGAAACGCTTCAATATCTCCGACGACGAAAAATTCGTACTCGACTTACTGCGGCAAGAAAAAATTCTCGTGGTGCAAGGCAGCGGTTTTAATTATCCAGACCCCGATCACTTCCGAATCGTTTTTCTGCCACGCGCTGACGAGCTGGTCAGTTCGATCGATCGTATTGGACATTTTCTCCATCGTTACCAGCAAATGTAGACGCGCCCACCAGCTTGAGCCTCGTGGCAATTTCATGCCGTTACCTTATATCCGTGACCCCATTGCGATAGTGTCCTACTTTAAGCCCGGCCTCAGAATTTGCTTCGTTGAAATCCATTGACGTCCCTAACCAACCTTGCAGAGTGAATCTGTCGCCCCACCGAGCCACGTGGTCCTCAATAAATTGTCGGCCGAGAAACGGGGAATTAAGACAGACCAGCACGTCGCCCCCCGGTTTAACTAACCTCGTTAGACGTTTTATTACCCGCCCGTAGTCTATATCGGCAACGAAGCTGCCTCGCTGTAGCGTCGGCGGGTCGCAAATCACCATATCGTATGGACCGAGTTTGCTAAGTTTGCCCCAAGAACGAAAAACGTTGTGCGGAAGCATTTTGACTCGGCCCAAGTCCTGTCGATTAATCCGATGATTGTCCCGACCCCAATCAAGCGCTGCCCGACTCATGTCGTTGTTAAATACGACCTCGGCACCACCCGCTATGGCGCACACCGAAAACGCACAGGTATACGCGAAAAGATTTAAGATTTTTTTGCTAAGCGCACGTTCGCGAACCCAATCGCGTATAGGCGCCATGTCTAAAAACAGGCCTACATTCTGCGAACGGTAGGGACGTATCCGAAAAGCTAAACTGCGTTCCTCAACCAGAAACTCTTCCGGGACGTGACCCATCACGCTCTTCGCCGACGTTTCTCGACCACGACGCATTTGGAGAAGTACGCCTTCGACTTCCGATCGGGCTGAGAGTGCCCCTACGAGATCAGAATATTCGCCCCCGTCGAATGACCCGATCAACACATACGGGGGATACCAATCGACTACGACATCGTGATGCCCCGGATAACAACCGCCCCGGCCATGTAGGAGACGCCTCGGGCCCTCGGCAATTTCGAGCCTCTCGAGACAAACTTGCGTCGCTTCTGTTGCATCTGTCATTTGTTGAGCCGTATCACCGAGCTTCCCTTATTAAGAAACCAGCTCAGCCACCCGTTCCGCGATGGCGAGAGAAGCGGTCAATCCCGGCGACTCGATTCCGAGTAAATCGACGTATCCGGTAACGCCCGTTCGCTCGGGACCGTTGATGACGAAATCGGATGCTGGAGCCTCTGCTGGCCCTAGTTTCGGTCGGATACCCGTGTACCCCGGATGCAATCTGTTCGCATCAAGATCGGGATAGTAACGGCGGATCGCCTCGACAAAGCGCTCTAGATTTGACGTTTCAAAGGTATAGTCCGGACCATCCGTCCACACCACATCGGGACCGAACCGGGTCTGATGTGCAAGATCAAGGGTCACATGCACACCCAAACCACCAGCGTCTGCGACTGGGTATACCAGTCGATTAAAAGGCGACATCCCCGACAAAACGTAATAATGACCCTTTGCAAAATAACCGCGATCCGCTGGCCCCGTGACCGGCGAAAGCGCCGGCGCATCGAGTCCGGTTGAATTGACCAATACGCGGGGGGCTAATTCAAATCCATTGCACGCAACCCGCACGCCTACGTTCGTGGTTATTGCTGAAACTTCCGTGAGGTAGGAAACGACTCCGTTATGCGCTTCCAGATCGCCGAGCAAACTTAACATGAATGAATGACTGTCGATGATGCCGGTGCTAGGCGAAAGAACCGCAGCTCGACATGCAACCGAGGGCTCCAACTTTGACACCTCGCGTTGCGACAGCCACTGGAGCTCGCCGACACCGTTCTCCTTCGCCTGTCGCTGATAGCCGCGCAATATGTCGAATTGCTGTGTCGACGTCGCCACGATTATCTTGCCGATTCGTTCGTGAGGAACCCGGTAGTTCTCACAGTATTTGTATAGGAGTTCTTTCCCACGAACGCACATTTGAGCTTTCAGCGATCCGGTGGGGTAGTAAATTCCGGCATGAATTACTTCGGAATTTCGGCTCGAGATTTCTGTCCCAATCGAGTCGTGGCGTTCTAGTACAAGCACCTCTCGCCCGGCACGCGCCAGCGCTCTAGCAACTGCAAGACCCACAGCTCCCGCACCGATGACAATGCAGTCGCAGGTTTCAGCCACCCGACATTAACATCCGGGTTCGGTTCCGTTCTAAACAGAGAGCTGCTCGGAATTTGTCAGCTCGCTTGGGCAGGCCTACCTGACGTCGTTCGCGAGCACGTTCGAGAATTCGATGGCCAAACGCTTCTACTAAGAACAACGGGGCACCGACGTCGTCACCACTCGGTTGAAATTGACTGCCGGCAGCCTCGGCAAATAGGACCTCCACCGACTGCGCCTCAATTTCAACATCCTCGAATCGCGCTCGATCCATCCCTGAACGCGGGGGTGGCTCATAAAAATATCCATAATCTGTATATCGCCGGCGACGGCGGCCAGCGATGCACCAATGAGCAGCCTCGTGCAAGGCGCTCGCCGTGTGGTCGAGCGTATAACGTATTTCTGCGGCGTCTGTCCCTGGGATATACATCGGTTCGCGGTATCCACCGTGCATCACGACACCATGATCCGAAAACGTGCAATTAAAAACCGCGGCAACTTCGAAATGACTCAGGGTGCGCATTTGACGGATTCCAACATCTCAATATATCGATCGCTCAAATAAGCTCGACCACTGAGAAGATGTGCAAGGTACCAACATGGAGGTTTTAGTCCTGACAATACGACCTCCGGATTCGCAAAGTAAGTCCAGACATCGAGCGTGTCAGTCTGGGTTTCGACGCTCACGACTTCCCTGGTGTAATTCGTAGGTACATGTTCGAACACGTCCATTTTCTCGATTTCATTTGGGCTTTCAAGTTGATAGAGGACGCCCTCGACGCGACCACCAAGCTCTACAACAATATTTGCGTGTCCCGCACCCTGTTGGTTACGGGAACGTTTGTTGAACCGCAAGACATAATCAGCAAGAACCGCAGAAGATATCTGGGTAAACCGAATCCCCCGGTCGACGACCCGAGCAGGATCCATATTGCTACCGTACGCAAAGTAGTGGGATGGCGTCATTTTGTTGAGTCATCATCCTTTCTCAATGACGTACTCGAAAATATCCCCATTTTCCGAACGCTCGACTAACTGGTGACCCATAAACCGGCAAAAATTCGTAAAGTCCCGCATCGTCGAGGGGTCCGTGGCCTCGATGCGTATGGTTTCGCCCGAGGCCATTTCGCGAA